>CANBTZ010000157.1 GCA_947372495.1 Comamonadaceae bacterium
CGCGCTGATGGTGACTTGCTCGGTCTCCATCAACTCGAACAGGCTCGGGCCGTCGAGCTTGGGGCCGGGCAAGACCAGCTTGGTGCCTGCCACCAGCGCGGCGTAAGGGATGCACCAGGCGTTGATGTGGAACATGGGCACCACGGGCAGGATGGTTTCTTGCGTAGACAAGCCCAGCACATCGGGCATGCAGGCGGTGGTGGCGTCCAGCACGATGGCGCGGTGGGTGTACAGCACGCCCTTGGGGTTGCCGGTGGTGCCTGAGGTGTAGCACAACGCTGCGCCGGTTTGGTCGTCCAGCTCGGGCCAAGCGAAGGTGTCGCTTTGGCCGGTGATCAAACCTTCGTAGTTCATCACATTGGCCACGCCCTCGATGGCAGGCGTGTTGGCCGCGTCGGCCAAGCAGACCCAGGCGCGCACCTTGGGGCAATGTGCGGCGATGCCTTTGACCAGCGGCGCAAAGGTGGCGTCAAACAGCACCACTTCGTCTTCGGCGTGGTTGATCACATAGATCAGCTGCTGCGGGTGCAGGCGCGGGTTGCAGGTGTGCATGACCATGCCGCTGCCCGAGACCGCGTAATACGCTTCCAGGTGGCGGTGGTTGTTCCAAGCGATGGAGCCGACCGCGCTGCCTGCTTTCAGGCCCATGTGCGCCAGTGCGTTGGCGAGCTGACGTGCACGCTTGGCGGTCTCGGCATAGGTGGTGCGGTGCAGCGGGCCATGCGTTTCGCGCGAGACGATTTCCTGGTCGCCGAATTGCGCAGCGCCGTGTTCTAGGATGCCCGAAATGAGCAGCGGGCGGTTCATCATGAGGCCAGATGTGGTCATGGTTTTTGTCTTTAATGGTTTCGAATTTTTTACAGCAAGGCCGCGTACACCAGGTCGCGGAACAGGGGCCGATAGTAATCTCTTTGGTTGGGCGCCTGGATCATCAGCATCGCGTACATGTCCAGCGCTGGGTCCACAAAGAAGGTGGTGCCGGCGATGCCGCCCCAGTAATACAGACCGACCGAGCCAGGCACGGGCGACACGCCCAGTGCTGTGCGCACCGCAAACCCGAGGCCAAAGCCGTGGCCCGGGGGCAGCAGCGTGCCATTCGACGGCATGCCGCCCAAGTGGTCGGCGGTCATGTAGTCGACGGTGTGCGGGCCCAACAGTCGCACACCGTTCAGCTCGCCTCGGTTGCGCAAGAACTGCAAAAAGCGGGTGTAGTCCATCGCGGTGGACATGAGTCCGCCGCCACCGCCCTCCATGGCGGGGACATCGCGAGGCTCCAGTACCTTCATTGGCACGCCGCCATCGGGGTCGTGTGCAAAGGGTTCGGCAATGCGGTGTTCATGCTCTGGAAGAACCCAAAAACCGGTGTCCACCATGCCCAGTGGTTCAAAAATACCGGACTGCAAAAAATCACCCAGAGATTGCCCGCTGACCACCTCGACGAGCCGTCCCAGCACATCCGTGGCGCGACTGTATGCCCACACAGTGCCGGGTTGGAACATCAGCGGCACGGAGGCCAGTGTGTGCGAAAACTCCTCGTTGCTACGCTCGCGAGATGCGATCTTCACTTGCGCGTATTGCCGTTGCACCGCCGAGTCGCCAAGGAATTCATAGGTCAAGCCGGCCGTGTGGCGCAGCAGGTCTTGCACCGTGGCCTCTTGCTTGACCGGCTCCAACCCGCTGGCCGTGGCCACTTGCTGGTTCGCGTACTCGGGCAACCAGCGGCTGACCGGGTCGCTCAGCAGCAATTGGCCGCGCTCGACCAGCATCATCACCGCGACCGACACGACTGGCTTGGTCATCGAATAGATGCGGAAGATGCTGTCGGTCTGCATGGGCTTGCTTGTGGCGGGGTCTTGCTGGCCCACGGCCTCGAACAAGGCGATTTGGCCTTTGCGAGCCACCATGGCCACCGCGCCCGGCAGCCTGCCGCTGGCCACTTCCCGGCGCAGCACGTCCATCAATCGCTGGGTGCGTTCAGGGCACAAGCCCACATCAGCGGGTTGGGCGTGGGGCAAGGCGGGGTGTGCGGTCATCGGAGTGCTCCTGAAGAAGGGTGTTTTGTACACCAGCAATGCGCAGCGGGGTATCACCTGCGGCGCAGGCGCATCTCAGGCTTGTCGCCCATGCGTCAAAGAGATGAACCTTGGCGCTGTGCGAGCGTTGCTAGACTGAATTCATGCGCATTTCAGAACTCTCTGCAAAGACTCTGGTGTCGGTGCACCGCTTGCGGCGGTATGAAGCTGACGGACTCATTGAAAGCCAGCGATTGCCCAACGGCTACCGCGATTACGACGAGAAAACCGTCAAGCACGTCATCTTCATCGCCATGTCGCGTGAGATGGGTTTCTCGCTGTCATTCATCGCCGAGTATTTGCCGCGCTTCAAAGCAGGCCAGTTGTCGGCGCAAGACACGATCGACGCGATCCTGGCGCGTGTGGCCGAGATCGACCAGCTCTTGACCGAGCAGAAAGCACTTCGCAAAAAATTGATGGACCACATCGGGTGGTTCAAAACCCAAGCCAGGAGAAAACCATGAGCCCACTCGATATGCTGAAAAAAATCAACGCCATGGCCGAGTTCAACCGCTGGTGCGGCATTGAGGTGACGGTGGCGGAACCCGGCTTTGTCGAAATCCAGATGCCTTGGCGTCCGGAGGTCGGGCAGTATTCGGGCTTTTTGCATGCAGGCTTGATCGGCACATTGATCGACACCGCGTGCGGCTTTGCAGCAGGAACCGTGGCCGGCCCCAATTTGTTGGCCGCCAACTTTTCGGTCAACTGCCTGCGGCCTGCCGTGGGTCAAAAGTTCATTGCCCGAGCAAGGGTGGTCAAACCGGGCAAAGCGCAGATTTTCACAAGCTGCGACTTGTTTGCGGTGGATGCTGAAGGCGAAAAGCTGGTCGCGAATGGTCAAACCTTGCTGACGGTGGTCGCTGCGTAATCTGAGCAGCGCGCAAATGCCCTTGAGCGGCCATCGCCGCCAAGGGCTGGAAAAGCTACAATACTTGTTCAATATATTGAACAAGTCACGATCATGCGAATCATCAGTTATTCCGAAGCACGCAACGGACTGAAGTCTGTTCTGGACGGCGTGGAAGACGATGCCGACATCACCATCATCACCCGCCGTGATGGCGGTGACGCGGTGGTGATGTCCATGGCGCACTACCAGAGCATGGCCGAAACCCTGTACTTGCTTTCGAGTCCCGCCAACGCAGCGCACTTGGCGGCATCCATTGCCGAGCACAAAGCCGGCAAAGCCAAGCGCCGTGAACTGATCACCCCATGAGCCGGGGGATTGCCTTCACATCGCCTGCCTGGGCCGATTATGTGTATTGGCAAGGGCAGGATAAAAAGACCCTCAAGCGAATCAATCTGTTGATCGATGCGGCCCGGCGCGACCCGTTTGAAGGCATTGGCAAGCCCGAGCCCTTGTTAGGCAATTTGTCAGGTTATTGGTCTAGGCGCATCGATGATGTTCATCGACTGGTTTATGCCGTGGACGATGTGGAGCTGACCGTGATTGCCTGTCGGGGGCATTACCAGTAAGCGACTCAACCGATCTGTGGGAGTGTGATGGCGGCCTTTTGATGCAGTTTCAGCCGAATGGCTTGCGCAGGCCGCAAAGTCACCGCCAGATCGCCTTCGGGCCATGGCGTACCTTCAGGCCATTCCAGTCTGAAACGCTGCATCAGCATGGCCGCAATCAGACCCATTTCGAGCATGGCAAAGTTTTGGCCCATGCAGACCCGGGGGCCGGTGCCAAAGGGCATCCACGCACCTCGCGGGATGTCGGGTGCACCAGGCAAAAAGCGCTCAGGCTTGAAGTCATCGGGTGACTCAAACCATCGCGCATCACGCTGGATCACATAAGGGGTGAAAGCGAGCAGATGGCCTTGGGGCACGGTCCATGGGCCGACTTGGATGTCTTGGAGTGCGCGACGTGTGAACAAGATGGCCGCAGGGGGGTACAGGCGCATAGCCTCTTTGAGACTGGCTTGAAGCCATGGCAGTTGCTGCAAGGTGGCAGGTGTCGGTGTTTGGCCCTGCAACACCGCATCGACTTCGATGTGAATGCGTTCGGCCACTTCGGGGTGACGTGCGATCAGTCCGCTCCACCAGGTCATGGCGGTGGCAGTGGTCTCATGACCGGCCTGAAACATCACCATGGTCTGATCGTGCAGCTCTTGTGCGCTCAGGCCTTTGTCTGGATGCTCGGGGTCGCGGGCCAGTCGCAGCATGGTCAGCAGGTCATGACCATCGTCGCTGGCCGTCGATTGTTGAGCTTGGATGTGCTGCTGGATCACGCTGTCCAGCGTCTGCTTGGCCTGACGCACTTTGCGCACAGAAGGTAAGGGCATCCACTGCGGCCATGAAAACGGTTTGAACAGTTCTGAAAAGCCTGAATGGCTCAAAGTCTGGATGGCCTGTGACACGGGCCATGCATCCCGGACCTGATGTGATCCAAACAAGGCGCGCAAGATCACGTCCAGTGTCATGTCCGTCATGAGGGCGTCCATGCCCACGCTTTGGCCGCCAACGCGCTGGCCTAGGGCGCTTAGCGCGTCGTGTGCCGCCGACGCCATCAAAGCGGCATAGCCCGCCACCCGCTTGGGTGTGAACCCCGGTTGCAACATGCGGCGTTGGCGTTGCCATGTCGCACCTTCTGTGACGAGCACGCTTTGCCCCATGGAAACGCTGAAAACTTGGGTGGCGCGTTCCCAGCGGATGAGCGCGTCGGACTGGTCTACCAGCACTTGACGCACCCACTCAGGATGAAAGACATGGGTGATGCGTTCGTTCAAAACTTGCACCTGCGCGATGTCCGGGTGCTGCTTGTGCAGGCTGGTGACAAACCCCAGATAGTTGGCTCGCATGGTGCGCAGGAGGTTCAGCCCCCACAGTGGTGCAGTGGGGCCCGGAACGCGGGTGGCATCGGTGTGTGTGTTCATGCTGCCATCTTGCGCGGCTGGTCGATTGATGTCTTGAATCGAATCGACACTTTGGGGTTATCCGTTGAGATTGAAAGACCTCTTACCTATACTTTGGACATGTCGCAAGCCCATGCCCCCACTTCTTTTTCTCCAGTCCGTAGCTGGTTGCCGCCTTGGGGCTTGCGAGCCTGCGTGCGTGCGGTGCTTTGGCGCAGCACGGTGGGTAAGGCGTTGACCGATTCGGATCGTTGGGGGCATTACCCCGCAGGCCCCGTGTGCACGATCAGTGTGCTGTTTCGGGGCAGCATCGATGCGCTGGCGGCAGGTGCAGGGTGCGAACCGATGTCTGACCGTCAGCCTGTGCCGTCTTTTTCGGTGATGGGACCGCACAGTGTGCCTCGCAGCGCTTTTTATGGGCCTGAATCGGAGGGTTTGATGGTCATCCTGTATCCGGATGCGTTTTGGGCGCTCACCGGATTGGAGCCAAAGACACTGAGCGATCAAATAGTGGATGCAAGCAGCGTGTTGCCGCCTGCCCTGCTGACAGTGTTTCAGCGACTGAATGAATCGGGTGATGTTCACCACCGTGTGCCGCGTTTTATGGATGATCTGATGCAGATCTGGCAGCAGCGTGCCCGGTCCCCGCGTGAACACACCCAGTCGTCTGACGAATGGGGGCAGAACATGGCCCCCTGGATGGAGGCCCTGGCCCTTCGGGCCGCAGCCACAGGCTGGGGACGCAGCTTGCGGCAGTCCGAGCGCCGCATCAAGCAATGGACGGGCTGGTCTTTGCGCAAGTTGCAAGGCTCCGCCAGAGGCGAGGCGGCATTTTTTGCGGTGGTGGAGGCCATGCTCGAAGAGCGTGTTGATTGGACACAGATCGCGCTGGACAACGGATTTTCAGACCAGAGCCACTTCATCCGCGAGACCCGACGCATCACCGGTTTCAGCCCAGAGGCCTTGCGCCATGGCTTCAACACCGGTGAGGCGTTTTGGGTCTATCGGGCATGGGCGCAGTTGGCAGGTTTTGACCTTTCACCCGGCGCGGTCGCGTCTTCCCACGAGGGCCTGCAACCGTGAACGTTGAACGAAGGCAGGCATTTTGATGGGAGTCGTTTCGATGGCCATGGGTCATCGTGCACTCAGCTGCGTGGCGGCAGCATGGAGCGCAAGACGCCGTCTTTGAGCACAAAGTGGTGACCGATGCCTGCGATCGCATGCAGGCCAGACAGCCACAAAATCATGTCGCCCAGCAGGCCGTGAACCTCACCCCAATCGGCCAAGTCGGCCAATGGGGAGTTGGCGCTGAAAGGCATGTCGTTCAAGCGGATGCCCCCCAGCAGGGTGAGCGGATGGCCTTCGCTGCCCAGTGCCATCAAGGCACTGACTGGCACGGCCAGCAGCATCAACCACAGCAAGCCATGCGTGGCTTTGGACGCTAGGTGCATCCAGCCGGGCATGTCAAATTGGGGTTTGGCGGGGCGCACGGCCACCCACAGCAGGCGCAACAAAGTCAGCGTCATCACCAGCACGCCCAGCGATTCGTGCACCACGATGTCCCAACGTGTGGCGGGGTCCAGCCCTTGGCG
>CANBTZ010000158.1 GCA_947372495.1 Comamonadaceae bacterium
AGGCAACAATGGCATTGCAGATCGCTCCATGCGCTGGGGTCGAGGTGATGAGAATCTCCAATGGCGCGTCGTCGCCAGCCAGCAAGGCGATGCGGGCCTGCTTAACCGCAGCGACAACTACAAAACCAACAGCTTGGACTTCCGGGCCGACTTTCAAAAATCATCGACCGAATCCTTGATGTTGCTGGCGGGGACCAACACGGGTCGCTTTGGTGTCGGCAGCCCCACCTCCGTTGCAGATCCCGTTCGCGATGAAAATAAGGCCACGACGTTTGCACACTTCAAGTTCAAAAAACTGGTAGACGATGGGCAAGAGTGGAGTTTGTCGGCTTCCTGGACGAATGACCGTGGTCGAGATGCGTACCAGGTGCCATTGCTGTCTGGCGGAATGCTTGACATGCAGAACAGCAGGCAAGCCAACCGTTACTCATTGGAATACCAGCATTACAAAACGCTCGCCAACAACCTGCGTGCATCTTGGGGTGCCGAATACCATCGTGATCAGGTTCAATCGTTTGAACTTTTCTCAACAGACACCATCCAAAAAGATGCTGCTTGGCGTGTTTACTACAACCAAGAGTGGCGGCCCTTGAGCGAATGGACCTTCAATGCAGGTGGATTGCTCGAAAAAGACCTTTATGCGCCCCAGCAGTTGGCTCCACGTTTCTCTGTCAATTGGAAGCCTTCCGTTGACCATGCCTTCAAAGTCGGTTATTCCTCAGCGTTTCGCACCCCCAGCTTGTTCGAACAAAAATCCGACTGGCGTGTAAGAGATGAAAATGGCCAGACCCTGTACATCAAATACCTCTCCCGAGGTGGGTTGGTCCCCGAGCGCATCAAAGCGACAGACCTCGTTTATCAGGGCCAATTGACACCTTTGAACATGACGCTTGATTTGCGCATTTTCAAAGAAGAACTCACACGTCTCATCACGGGTGAGTTCTATGCCCTGCCCGACAACGAGACCACACACAATGCGGTGGCTTACGATCTGCGCAACAACGCCTCGGCCACCCAACAAGGTGCCGAATACCAATTGAGTTGGAAACCTTTCGTGGGCTCCACCTTTGTCTGGAGCGAATACCGCGCCAGCACCATCAGCACCAAACCGGCAGTTCAAGCCAGCGTGGCCCGTGCCAGCAGCAGCTTGGTCTGGGCGCACCGCGCAGACAACGGCATGAGCCTGTTTGCCGCTTACAGCAAAACAAGTCCCTTGACCTGGCTGGGTGAAGCCACGTCTGCCGATGAGCAAAAACTGTTGACCTTTTCGCTGCAAAAAACCGTCAAGCTGGAACAAGCTGCTGTTCGCACCAGCCTGACCTGGCGTCGCCCCATTGGCCAGTTTGTCGAATACCGTGAAATGCAATCTCTGCCAAGAAGCGTTTGGCTCGGCGTGCAGATTGACCGTTGAACGCCCACACAGTGGCCATCAACATGTTGCACCTACTGGGTCAATTACTTCGCAAGAGCCGTAGGTTGTGGGCGTGTCTCATCGTCATGGTGCTGCTCCCTTTGTCCGGGCAAGCCTCCTCTGTTCTGCTCCTTGCAAGCCGCACAGGCGGAGCCTACGAAGACGTCATCGAAGGCATCAAGTCCGAAGTCACTCGCAGTGCAGACTTGCGCGTTCAGTACCTTTCTGGCAATGCGGCCAACTGGAAACCTACCGAACCCACGAGCCTCGTTGTGGCCATCGGTGTGGATGCTGCTACGGCCGCCCTTCAAGGCTCAGAGCCGGGCTCCGCTGTCTTGTGCGTGCTCATACCGCGCCATGCGTTTGATGCGTTGATCAGTGGAAAAAAAGACAACCGCAAAATCACGGCCATCTACTTGGACACACCACCCCAGCGCCAGCTGGAGCTGATTCGCATACTGCTGCCCTTGGCCCGCAACGTGGGCACCGTGCTGGGCAACGTATCTTTGCGTGACAAAGACACGCTCAAAGCCGCAGCCCGTGATCGAGGGCTCCTACTGCAAGCCGACCATGTACAACGCGACTCCGAGCTGTATCCCTCACTTAAATCGGTGTTGGCTGAATCCGACGTTTTTTTGGCGGTGCCCGACCCTGTGATCATCAACGCCTCCACGGCGCAAAATGTCTTGATCACGGCTTTTCGCAGCCAAGTGCCTGTGATCGGTTACAGCGCAAGCTACGTCAAAGCCGGCGCGCTGGCGGCCGTTTACAGCACTCCGCAGCAAATTGGGCTGGAAGCGGGTCAAATCATCAAAGCCCAGCAACGCACCAACAGCTTGCCTGCACCCAAGCACCCCAAATACTTTTCGGTAGGCGTGAACGCATCCCTGATGCGCACTTTGGGCATGTCCGCCGCGGATGAGCAAGCCCTTGAGCAGCGACTGCTCAAGGCCGAGTGAGGCCTTCATGCGCAGCAGATACCTGGAAAAAATCCAGCGCATTTACGAACTGGTGATGAGCAGTCTTCGCTGGCGCTTGATGTGGCTGTCCATGCTGCCCCTGATGCTGTTTGCATTCATCTGGATGAGCTATGCCTTGTTCCAGCGCTACACCGACCTCAGTTCCCAGCTTCAGCAACGCGCCGAACTGCTGGCGCGGCAAATGGCCGTCGCCTCCGACTACGCCATCTTTGCGCAAAACACTTTGGTGCTGCAAAACATCACAGCCTCGGTCGTCAAAGAACCCGAAGTCACCCTCGCAGGCGTGTTCGACAGCGAGTTGCAGCCGCTGTCCATCAGCACCCGTCAGCCCGCCGCCGACGAAACCATCGACACCTTGTGGCTGCGTGAAATCCAAGCCATCGAGCGCTCGGGCCTGCCCCGCATGAAACGCGTATCCGACCGCCTGCTGCGCTACATCCAGCCCATCGCCTCGGTCGGGCTCGAAATGGAAGAACTGCCCAAAGGTGCCACACCCCCCGGCGCCATCCGAGGCTACGCCGTGGTTGAAATCTCGCTCGATTCGGTCTACTCCGAACTCCTCAAATTCCTAGGGGGGGTGTTGGCCATCCTGGCGGGCTTCCTGTTCATCGCGTGGTCAGTGGTCAGTCGCTTCAGCGCGCAACTCGACCAAAGCTTTCGATCCGTGGCGGACGCCGCCAAAAAAATCGGTGCTGGCGAAACCCAGGTTCGCCTCGGCCCGAGCGACATCAAGGTCTTTGACCGCCTCTCGCGTGACCTGAACCTGATGGCTGAACGGCTCGAATATGCCCAGCGCGACCTGGAGCAAAAAGTCGACAATGCCACCCAAGCTCTGCGCGAGCAAAAAGACGCCGCCGAGCGAGCCAACAGCGCCAAATCCCGCTTTTTGGCCGCAGCCAGCCACGACCTGCGCCAACCCATGCATGCCCTCAGTCTGCTGGTGTCGGCTGCACAGTGCGAAACCAACCCTGCAGCACAGTCCGTCATCATTCGCCGCATCGAAACCGGGACATCTGCCCTCAGCGACCTGCTCAACTCGCTGCTCGACATCTCTCGACTCGACGGTGGCGGTGTCCGAGTACATCAGGAAGACTTCGCACTCGACAGCCTCATGCACAGGCTGCAAGACACCTACCAAGGCCTGGCCGAAGAAAAAGGGCTGGAGCTGGTCATCCGACCCACCAAAGCCTGCACCCACTCCGACCCTGCGCTGCTCGAACGCATAGTGGGCAACCTGCTGTCCAATGCCATCCGCTACACCCCCAGCGGCGGCGCTGTGTATGTGGCCGTTCGTCCGCGTGGCCAAGAGTGGGTCATTCAGGTGCGCGACAACGGGCCGGGCATCCCGCTGCAAGACCAGCAAACCATCTTTCAGGAGTTCGTTCAGCTGAGCAACCCCCAGCGAGACCGCAGCTTGGGCCTGGGCCTGGGCCTGGCCATCGTGCAGCGCCTGGTGCAACTGCTCGACCACCGGGTGGAAGTCCGCTCCCAGCCAGGGCAGGGCGCCACCTTTGGCCTGCGCATCCCCCGCATCACCCTGAGCGAAACCGGTGCAGCCCCTGAGCAGGGCAAAGCCAGTGACCCCCTTCAACTCCATGGCCTGCGCATCCTCGTCATCGAAGACGACGAACTGGTGCGCCAAAGCTTCGCGGGCCTCTTGGGCATGTGGGGCGCCCACGTTGACGTGTTCGAGCAAGCCGACGCTGCACTGGCCCACTTGCAAACCTCCCACAGCCCGCCCCAACTGGTCATCACCGACCACCGCTTGGGCGGCAACATGAACGGTCTGGCGCTGTCACACGCCATTGCCCGCCAACAAGGCGTGCCAGTGCCCACACTGCTCATCACGGGCGACACCGAAGACGAAGTGCTTCAACGGCTGGCCGAGCCCCACATCCAGGTGCTCTACAAACCGGTCAAACCCAACGTCCTGATCGCCACCATCACCCGCTTGCTTGGCCCTGTGACCGCCTGAACGCCTGCAAGGCCGGGTGATAAAATTCACCCCAACAACTCCAACCACCGGCTCCACAGTGAAACTGCTCATCGTTGACGATCACGGCTTGGTACGTGAAGGCCTCAAAGCCATCGTGGCGCAGTCCGACCTGCAGGCCCAATGCCTTGAAGCATGGGACGAGGCCAGTATCTGGCAGCAACTGAGCCAGCACGCCGACATTGACCTGGTACTGCTCGACATCCAATTGCCTGGCCTCAGCGGCATGGAGTTGCTCAAGCGCATCGTCAAAGAGCGCGCCCAGCTGCCGATCATCATGTTGTCGGCCGACCACGACTCCGACACTGTCTCGCAGGCCCTCCAGTTGGGGGCCAGTGGTTTCATGCCCAAAAGCTCGCTCAACCAGGTGTTGATCTCGGCCATTCGCTTGGTGGTGGCTGGTGGTGTCTACATTCCACCCGAAGCCTTGCTCAAAAGCGTACCCAAACCCCAAGCGGCGACCAAACCCATCATCAGTCTGGACTCTCTGGGCCTCACCAATCGGCAAGTGGATGTGCTGCGCCTGTTGCTCAAAGGCATGTCCAACAAACTCATCTCGCGCCAGATCGATCTGGCAGAAGCCACGGTCAAAATTCACATCCGTGGCATCTTGCGCGCCCTCAATGTCACCACCCGCACCGAAGCATTGGTCAAACTCACCGAAATGGGTGTGCGTTTCTCTGACGGTGACGACACGGCCACCAGCCCTCACTGAGCCGCCGCCTTGAACCTCCTGCTGCGAGTCACCAACGGACTGCGAACCCTCGCTGCGCATCGGCACCTGCTGCGAACCCTGATCGAAAGAGACATCGGCAGCCGCTACCGTGGGTCTGCTGCGGGCGTGTTGTGGTCGTTGCTGATGCCCTGCAGCATGCTGGCCATTTACTACTTTGTCTTTGGCTACATCAACCAACCCGTGCGCCAAAGCTTTTTCAGCGCCAAAGGCGCCGACTTTGCGCTCACGCTGTTTGCCGGCCTCAACCTGCACGCCTTGTTGGCCGAATGCCTCTCACGGGCACCCCAAGCCATCATCACCCAACCCAGCTACGTCAAACGCGTGGTGTTTCCGCTGTACCTGCTGCCGCTCACCGTGGTGGGCGCTGCATTTGTGCAGTTTTTGCTGGCTTCGTCCATCTTGTTTGTAGCCCATGCCTGGCTCAATGGCCTGTCCTGGTCGCTGCTCTTGTGGCCGCTGAGCTGGCTGTCGCTGCTCGTGCTGGCCACGGGCCTCAGCCTGCTGCTGTCGGCGCTCACTGTGTACCTGCGCGACATCGTTCAGGTCACCGGTTTTGTCGCTACCTTTTTGCTCTTCATGGCCCCCGTGTTCTACCCGCTGGCCAGCGCACCCGCCGGGCTGCAAACGGCACTGCTGTTCAACCCCCTGACCTTGCCAGTCGAAACCTCGCGGGCCCTCTTCGCACACACCCCGCTGCCAGACACGCCACTGCTGCTGGCCCACGCCGCCGCATCGCTGCTGTTTTTGATGTTCAGCGGCTGGGTCTTCCGCAAAACCCGCCGAGGCTTCGCCGATGTCCTCTGACCACCAGCCCTGGGTGATTCAGGCCAACAGCCTGTCTAAAACCTACCGCCTCTACGACCGACCACACCAACGACTGCTGCAATCGCTGGTGGGCGAGCGACGCCGCTACTACCGCGAATTCAGTGCGTTGCAAGGCGTCAGCTTCCAGCTGCAGCGTGGCGAAACCCTTGGCATCATCGGCGCCAACGGGGCGGGCAAGTCCACCTTGCTGCAACTGCTGTGCGGCACGCTCGAGCCCAGCGCGGGGCAGGTGCAAGTGCACGGCCGCATTGCCGCCTTGCTGGAGCTGGGGGCGGGCTTCAACCCCGAATTCACGGGCCGCGAAAACCTCACCATCAACGCGGCCATCCTGGGCCTGACCCCTAGGCAAATCGACGAACGCACCGAAGACATCATTGCCTTTGCCGACATTGGCGACTTCATCGACCGCCCCGTCAAAACCTACTCCAGCGGCATGTATGTGCGCCTGGCGTTTTCGGTGGCGGTGCACGTGGACCCGCAAATCCTGATCGTCGACGAAGCGCTGGCCGTGGGCGACGCCCTGTTCCAGTTCAAGTGCATGAGCCGCATGCGGCGCATGCTCG
>CANBTZ010000159.1 GCA_947372495.1 Comamonadaceae bacterium
CAGCTCTCGGGGGCGTCGATGTCCTTGACACGCACCTTGATTGGCTCGTGCTGGTCGTCCAGCACCACCAGCAAGGTGTCGCCGTCCATCACCCAGCTGACCCAGCCGGAGCGCACCTCGGCGCTGACCAGGCCTGCCGCCAGGCACACGCCAAGCGCTGCGAAGGGCTTAAAAAAACTCATTCGGCTGTTGAAGAGGTGCGTCCCAAATGCCGGTTGGCCTTGGGCAGCACCAAGTCCCACTGCCCTTGCATGGCGTTGGCTTGCTGCCTCAAACGCTCCAGCACATCGTCAAAAGCCGCCACCTCGTCGGCAGAGAGCACCGACACCAGCTGCGCGTTGATGGCCTGCACCTGGGGCATCAGCACCTCATAAAGCTGGCGACCTGCGGGTGTGAGGCTCACACGGGCACTGCGACGGTCATGCGGCAAGGTCACCCGCTCAATGAGCCCCTTGCCCAACAGGGCCGTGAGCGCACGCGACGTGCGGGCGCGGTCACGGCGCATCCGTTCAGCCAGCTCCGAAGGCAGCAGCCCCTGATGACCATACAGCTGGGCCACCACACCCCATTCGCGCCGCGTCACCCCGTGGCTGCCTTCGCACAAGCGCACCACCATGGCGCCCGCAGCCGCCGAGAGCTGGCTCAGGCGATAAAGCAGCAGGTCATCGATGGTGGCCAAGCGTTGGGAAGGACTTTGGGGCATTCGTTTGAAAACCAAAAAATCCATTTTGCCATTGGGGCAGGACGCCAAGCCTCTGAGACAGGCTAAACCCAAGGGAAAACACCATGCTTGATTGATTTGATCAATCAAGCCAGCCGGCCTTACATTCGTCCAGTGTCCTGCCGTTTCCCTCAAAGGATGCAGCTGAATTTTTGCCTTCATGGAGACCCTCATGTTCAAACGTCGCAATTTGCTGGCCACTGCCACACTGGTGTTGGCTGCCTCGGCAGTGCAAGCCCAATCTGACCGCCCCATCCGCCTGATGGTGGGTTTCCCTGCGGGTGGCTCGATCGACACGGTAGCCCGTGTGCTGGCCGACAAGATGAAGGACGATTTGCGTCAACCCGTGCTGGTGGAGAACAAACCCGGTGCAGGCGGGCGACTCGCCGCCGAACTGCTCAAGAACGCCGCCCCAGACAGCGGCACCTACATGATCACCCCTGTGGTCGTTCCCGTGCTGGCACCGTTGGTGTTCAACAAACTCAACTACAACCCACTGACCGACTTCACCCCTGTCGGCCACGTTTGCAACTTCGGGTTTGGCTTGTCCGTGAAGGCCGATCACCCCGCCAAAACCATTCCTGAGCTGATCACCTGGTTCAAGAACAACCCACAAAAAGCCAGCTTTGGTTCCCCTGCCGCAGGCAGCCTGCCGCATTTCTTTGGCCTGCTCTTGGGCCGCGAAGCCAAAGTAGACATGGTCCACGTGGCCTACAACGGCGGCGCACCGCTGCAAACCGCCGTCATTGGCGACCAAGTGCCTGCGGGCATTGACGTGGTGCTGGAATGGCTGCAAAACCACAAGGCCGGCAAGGTCCGGGTGATCGCCACATCGGGCACTTCACGCAGCCGCGCGCTGCCCGACGTGCCCACCTTCCGCGAGCAGGGCTACCCCAGCATCGTGGGTGGCGGCTGGTTTGCGGTCTACGCCCCAGCCAAAGCGCCTGCAGCCGAAATCGAGCGTGTCAACAAAGCCCTCAATAAAGCCCTGGCCATGGCCGATGTGAATGAAAAATTCCTGAGCCTGGGCTTGGAAGCGGGCGGCGGCTCCCCTGCCGATCTGAGCAAACTGATGGAAGCCGATACCCAGCGCTGGGGGCCCATCGTCAAGGCGTCCGGCTTCAAGGCCGACTGACTTTTTCCTCCGCGCACCAGCCGTCACCGAGAGGTTCAAACCTCACGGCTGAGCCCCTCTTTTTCTGAAACACCATGCAGACATCCAACTATCTCAGTCAGGACTTCATTTTGGAGAGCTGGTACGTGGCCGCTTGGGACCACGAAGTCGGCGCCGAGAAAATGTTGGCCCGCACATTGCTGGGCCAGCCCGTGCTGCTGTACCGCGACACCCAAGGCCAGGTCGTCGCGCTCGCCGACAAATGCTGCCACCGCGCTGCGCCGTTGTCGCACGGCCGCCTGGAAGGCGACGCCGTGCGCTGCATGTACCACGGTATGAAGTTCGACCGCACGGGCCAATGCATCGACATTCCAGGGCAAGAACAAATCCCGGCCAAAGCCTGCGTGCGCAGCTACCCGGTGGTCGAGAAAGACCGTTTCATCTGGATCTGGATGGGGCAGCCACAGAACGCCGACCCGGCCGCGATCCTGGATTTTTTCTGGCACGACCACGCCGACTGGCGCATGAAGCCCGGCTACATCCACTACCAGGCGCATTACCAACTGGTGGTGGACAACCTGCTGGACTTCTCTCACCTGTCTTTTGTGCACCCGACCACACTGGGCACGGCCTCCAATGCGCAAGTGCGCGCACAAGTCGACCGCACCGACGACAGTGGCCTTCGCATCACCCGCTGGTACATCAACGACGAGATGTCGCCCAACCACAAACGGGTGGCACAGTTTGAAGGCCCGGTGGACCGCTGGCAAATCTACCAGTGGCACGCCCCCGCCTTCTTGCGCATGGACGCGGGCTCAGCCCCCACAGGCACAGGCGCCCCCGAGGGCCGCATCGACCCGCGCGCCATGAAGTTCCGCCACACCTCGGTGCAGACGCCCGAGACGCTGGGCACCACGCATTACTTCTTTTGTCAGGCCCGCAACTTTGCGCTGACCAACGAAGCCATGACCGAGGCGATCTTCCAGGACGTTTGTACCGCCTTTGGCGAAGACCGCGCCATGATTGAGGGGCAGCAAAAGATCCTGAACACAGACCCGAGCTTCCACCCGGTGGCCACCGCCCACGACATGGGCTTGAACCAAGCCCGTTTCATCATCAACCGCCGCTTGCAAAATGAGCAGGCAGCACGCACAGGCACTCCAAAATGAACACCTCCGCCGCTCCACGAATGCAAGGCAAAACCGCCGTCATCACGGGCGCTGCCAGTGGCTTTGGACGTTCAACCGCCATGTGCTTCGCACGCGAAGGCGCTCAGGTGGTGGTCGCCGATCTGCAGGCCGAAGCCGGCCAGGCGCTGGTCAGCGCGATGCAGCAGCAAGGACAGCAGGCTTTGTTTGTGCAGTGCGATGTGTCCCGCGAAGACAGCGTGCAAGCGCTGGTGCAGGCCGCAGTCGCGACATTTGGGAAACTCGACGTGGTGGTCAACAACGCTGGCACCACCCACCGCAACAAACCCGCACTGGACGTCACCAGCGAAGAGTTCGACCGCATGTTCGCGGTCAACGTCAAAAGCCTCTATTGGATGGCCCAGGCTGCCGTGCCCCACCTCAAAGCATCCAAGGGCAATATGGTCAATGTGGCGTCCACCACTGGCGTTCGACCTGGCCCGGGACTGACCTGGTACAGCGCCAGCAAAGCCGCCATGATCAACCTCACCAAAGGCCTGGGGCTGGAGCTGGCGCGCGACCAAGTACGCGTCAACGCCGTGTGCCCCATGATTGGCGAAACTGCCATGCTGGAGCAGTTCATGGGCATGCCCGACACGCCCGAAAACCGCCAACGCTTTCTGGCACGCATCCCACTGGGCCGATTCACCCGTCCCGAGGACGTGGCCGAGGCTGTGGTCTACCTGGCCAGCGATGCCGCCAGCTTTCTCACAGGTGTCTGCCTCGATGTGGATGGCGGGCGTAACATCTGAGCCCCTTCTCTTGTCTTTGATTGAAAGCCGTAACGATGTACCCCAACACCCAACTGTTCATTGACGGCCAATGGTGCGACGCCGCTGATGGCCGCTCCTTGCCCGTGTTCAACCCGGCTACGGGGCTGGAGATTGGTCGTCTGGCCCATGCCGGTTTACCCGACTTGGACCGCGCACTGGCCGCCGCCCAGCGCGGCTTTGAACTCTGGCGCAAAGTGCCTGCCGCCGAACGCGCCACCATCATGCGCCGCGCAGGTGCCCTCATGCGTGAACGCGCCGAAGCCATTGGCAAAGTGCTGACGCTCGAGCAAGGCAAGCCACTGGCCGAAGCCAAGGCAGAAGCCGCCATGTCGGCAGAGATCATCGAATGGTTTGCTGAAGAAGGCCGTCGCGTGTACGGCCGCATCGTGCCCTCCCGCAACCTGGCCGGTCAGCAAATGGTGCACAAAGAGCCCGTTGGCCCGGTGGCAGCGTTCACGCCTTGGAACTTTCCGATCAACCAAGCTGTGCGCAAAATTTCTGCCGCTTTGGCCACCGGTTGCTCGATCATCGTCAAGGCCCCCGAAGAAACCCCAGCGGCCCCGGCAGCGTTGATCCAGGCCTTTGTCGACGCAGGCGTGCCTGCAGGCGTGATCGGTTTGGTTTACGGCACACCGTCGCAAATTTCGGAATACCTGATCCCGCACCCGATCATCCGCAAGATCACCTTCACCGGCTCGACACCCGTGGGCAAACAACTGGCCGCACTGGCCGGTCAGCACATGAAGCGCGCCACCATGGAGCTGGGCGGTCATGCCCCGGTCATCGTGTGCGAAGACGCCGACGTTGAGCTGGCCGTCAAGGCCGCAGGCGCAGCCAAGTTCCGCAACGCGGGCCAGGTGTGCATTTCGCCCACGCGCTTTTTGGTGCACGAGTCGATTCAGGACGCCTTCGTCGAAGCCTTTGCCGCCTATGCCAAAGGCATCAAAGTGGGCGACGGCCTGCAAGCGGGCATGCAGATGGGCCCACTGGCCAACGACCGCCGCCTAGACGCCATGCAGCAACTGACCCAGGACGCCGTGGCCAAAGGCGCCAAGATCGCAGCAGGCGGCGAGCGCATTGGCACGCAAGGCCACTTCTTTGCCCCCACGGTGCTCACCCATGTGCCGCTCGACGCCAACGTGGTGAACCAAGAGCCGTTTGGCCCCATGGCCGCCGTGCGCAGTTTCAGCCGCCTCGAAGACGCCATTGCCGAAGCCAACCGCCTGCCCTATGGCCTGGCCGGTTACGGTTTCACCCGCTCGCTGAAAAACGCACACCTGCTCAGCCAAGAGCTGCAGGTCGGTCTGCTGTGGATCAACCAGCCCGCACTGGCCTGGCCAGAGATGCCGTTCGGTGGCGTCAAAGACTCCGGTTACGGCTCCGAAGGCGGCCCCGAGGCCCTGGAGGCCTACCTGGCCACCAAGTCTGTGTCCATCATCAATCTGTAATTCCTGCGCCCTCTGCAGCCCATGCAGCCAAGGGCGTTGATTTCTCTGGAACCCACCATGCGCCAGCTCCGTCGTCCCTTGGTCTGCGCCCTGCTCGCAGGCGCAGCCTGCTTGGCGGCTGCGCCCAGCTGGGCTCAAAGCTACCCCAGCAAGCCGATCCGATTCATCAACAACTTCCCGGCAGGTGGGCCTTCGGACTTTCTGGCGCGCACGGTGGGTGAAGCCATCACCACCAGCTTCAAGCAGCCAGTGGTCACAGAAAACAAACCCGGCGCTGGCGGCAACATCGGCGCTGACTTTGTGGCCAAAAGCCCGGCTGACGGTTACACCGTGCTGTTTGGCATCGACACGGCATTCACCGTCAACCCGCACATCTACAAGGCCATGCCTTTCAAGCCAGGTGACTTGAAACCCATCATGGTCATGACCTCGTCGGGCCTGCTGGTGGGGGCGCACCCCAGCACCGGTTTCAAAACGCTCAAAGACCTGATCGCCCAAGGCAAGGGCAAAGGCCTGAACTTCAGCAGCGGCGGCAGCGGCAGCCCCGGCCACCTGGCAGCCGAGATTTTCATGGATGCCGCTGACATCAAGATCCAGCACATCCCCTACAAGGGCAACACCCCGGCGGTGACCGCCGTGCTGGCGGGCGAGGTCGATGCAGGCGTGCTGGCCACGCCCGGCATGCTGCCCCATGTGAAGGCAGGCAAGATCACCCCGCTGGCGGTGACCAGCCGCCAGCGCTCGCGCTCAGCGCCTGAGGTACCCACCGTGGCCGAAGCAGGCCTCAAAGACCTGGAGCTCGAAGTGCTTTATGTGGCGATGGTGCCTGCCGCCACGCCCGAGCCCGTGGTGCAGCTGCTGCAAAAAGCCTTCACCGACGCCTTGAAGCGCCCCGACACGCAAGCCCAACTGGTCAGCATGGACCTGTTCTATGAAGGCCTCACAGGCACGGATGCCACCAAGCGCCTGGCCGATCTGTCGCAGCGCTATGGCCGCACCATCAAAGCCACAGGCATGAAAGTCGAATGAGCCTTGCCATGAACACCCCACACAACACTGCGCATCGCCCCAACATCATCTTCATCGTGGCCGACGACCTCGGCTTTGCCGACCTCGGCTGCTACGGCGGTCGCGACGCGAAGTTCGGCAAGGTCTCGCCCGTGCTCGACCAGCTCGCTGCTGCGGGCCTCAAGTTCACACAGGGTTATTCCAACTCGCCCGTGTGCTCGCCCACCCGCTTTGCGCTCATGACGGCCCGTTACCA
>CANBTZ010000160.1 GCA_947372495.1 Comamonadaceae bacterium
TTTGCTCAAGCGCACGCTGCCCCAAGGTGGCCTGAAAGCGGGCGACTTTGTGCTCTTCCACGCCGCCGCAGGTGGTGTGGGCCTGATCGCTTGCCAGTGGGCCAAGGCCTTGGGCCTGCGCCTGATCGGTACCGCAGGCAGCGACGCCAAGTGCGCGCTGGCGCTGGCCAACGGTGCCGAGTTTTGCATCAACTATTCGACCGATGACTTTCAGGCCAAGGTCAAAGAGATCACAGGCGGCAAGGGCGTCAAAGTGGTTTATGACTCGGTGGGCAAAGACACCTGGGACAAGTCGCTCGACTGCCTGGCCCCGTTTGGCCTGATGGCCAGCTTTGGCAACGCGTCGGGTGCCGTGGCCCCGTTTGCGCCGGGCATCCTCGGCCCCAAAGGTTCGGTGTATGTGACGCGCCAGACCTTGTTCAGCCACATCACCACGCGCGAGAGCACGCAAGAGATGGCCGATGATTTGTTCGAGGCCGTGACGAGTGGCAAGGTCAAGATCCACATCGACCAGACCTTCCCGTTGGCCAACATCCAGGACGCGCACATCGCCCTGGAAGCCCGCAAGACCACGGGCTGCACCATCATCACTTTGTGATGTTGTTTGGGCGCGGTGTGTGACGGCGCTCTGTGGGCGTGCTCTGTGGGCGTGCTCTGTGGGCGTGCTCTGTGGGAGCGGCGCCCCCGCCGCGATAGAGCCGTCGCAGTCCTCAAGTCATCCCCCCAAACGCGGGGCTCCTACAAAAGAAAATGGGCGCTCCATCGAGCGCCCATTTTTTTCTGACACCCTGACCCCGAAGGGCAGCGTGTTCATCCTGCCTATCAGGCCGCCAGCTTGGCCTTCGGTGCAATGGTTTCGAGCGCATCGCTCAGGTGCTGCAGCGTGCGGGGCACCTGGTGCCATTTGTCCAAGCCAAACAGACCCATGCGGAAGGTGCTGAAGTCGGCAGGCTCGTCGCACTGCAGCGGCACGCCAGCGGCCGTTTGCAGGCCCAGCGCCAAAAACTTTTTGCTGCTCTGGATCTCAGGGTCGGTGGTGTAGCTGACCACCACGCCGGGGGCCTCAAAGCCAGGCGCGGCCACACTGGGGAAGCCGTGTTCCAGCAGCAATGCGCGCACCGCTCTGCCCAGTGCCACCTGCTCTTCGCGCACTTTGGAATAGCCATAGGCTTCGGTCTCGAGCATGGTTTCTTGCAGACGCTGCAAGGCGTCGGTCGGCAAGGTGGTGTGGTACATGTGGGCACCACTTTCGTAGGTTTCCATGACCTGCAACCACTTTTTGAGGTCCATCGCAAAGGTGGTGCTGGTGGTGCTGTCAATGGCTTTGCGGGCGCGCTCGCTCAGCATGACCATGGCGCAGCAAGGAGAGCTGCTCCAGCCTTTTTGCGGGGCGCTGATCAGCACATCCACGCCCGTGGCTTTCATGTCCACCCACATGGCGCCCGAGGCGATGCAGTCCAGCACAAACAAGCCGCCCACCGCGTGCACGGCATCGGCCACGGCTTTGAGGTAGTCGTCGGGCAGGATCATGCCGGCCGAGGTTTCAACGTGCGGTGCAAACACCAGCGCGGGTTTTTCTGCGGCAATCGCGGCTTTGACTTCTTCGATCGGGGCGGGTGTCCAAGCGGCTTGCGAGCTGTCAGAGACGCGGCGCGCCTTGAGCACGCTGTGGCTCTTGGGGATCTGGCCCATGTCAAAGATTTGCGTCCAGCGGAAGCTGAACCAGCCGTTGCGGATCACCATGACGTGCTGGTTGGTGGCGAACTGGCGGGCGACAGACTCCATGCCAAAGGTGCCACTGCCGGGCACCAGGGCAACCGAATGGGCACCGTAGACGCTTTTGAGCATGCGCGAGATGTCGGTCATCACGCCACCAAAGCGCTTGGACATGTGGTTCAGGGCGCGGTCGGTGTAAACCACCGAAAACTCAAGCAGGCCATCGGGGTCAATGTGGGGCAATAAACCGGGCATGGCGATCTCCTATTTTTCTGGCAAGGGCGTGAGCTTAACCCATGGTGTCTGATGCGGGTTTTTACTGCTTTCGATTTTTGAATACTTTGATTTACCATTAATGAGTCAATAAGGAGTAATTTCATGATCGACGCATTGAAATCATGGCCCGTGGTCTTGTGCATGGCGATCACTGTGCAAGCGCATGACGCGATGGCACAGGCACCGATAGCCCCACTGTCAGCGAAGGACACGCTGCAAGCCGAGACCTCACGCACAGCCAAAACCACATGGACAGGCAAGCTGGAAGGATGGGAAAAGTATGAGCGGCGCAACTTCACGCTGGCGCGGGGAGAAGGGTCTGTGCAAACGCTGACCGGAGCGGTCCAAGACATGGCCAAACACAGACTCGATACGACGTCGTTTACGCACATTGGTTACACACAAGATTCATCGCCAGAGATCGTTTCGGCGAACACCACGCGGCAGGCAGGGGCCTTGATGGCTGGCATGAAGTGGACTTCACAGATCACCTATATCGCGCAACCTGCCAACTGGTGTCAAAGTGAATTGAAGATGGTGCTCGATGGCAGCTATGAAGTCGAGCCCGAGGAAACCTATGTGCTGCGCATCGATGACAAGGAAACCACGTTGCCGGTGTTTCCTGTCGTGCACAGAGGGTCCTGGAAGCGCTGCTACAACGGCAAGATTTATCAGCGGTTTCTGTGGTCTCCCGATTTGCAGACCGTGCTGGGCTTGGAGTTCCAAACCTACAACCCACTGGGCAAGCTGCATGAAGCCTCGTTCTCCATGCGGGTCAAAGAAGTACAGCGAGGCAAAGAATGATGCGCAAGCTTGAGCGCTGGCTCAAAACGGTGACCCTGATTGAAGCGGTCAAAACATTGCGATTTAAAAAGTCGAATCAAAGCTGGGTCAATGCATATTCATTGCCATGGGGCAAGGGCAAATGCCGCCTTGAGCAGGCATCAAAATGAAAGCGATTTTTGGAAAATTTTCCGCATGCTTTTTGTTTGTCGCAGCCATTGCAGTCAAGCCAGCCTCTGCAGACGACATGGCAAGAACAAAGCTCGCAGAGGCGCTGATTGCCGGCTCCCCATGGCGATTCAGCAATAAGCATGTGTCAGAAGTCCAGCAATGGCGTCGAGGCGTCGATGGAAGCCTTGAGCGCGAATCCTCTTATGCTCCCGGGCGCTGGAATCAAGTGGTTTTCTCTGATGTGGACAACATTGTACTTGCCTCTCGGGCAGGGGGAAACACCATCACTTATCGCCTGGACAAAGACGGCAATGCGATTGCAGTGCACTCCAAAAATGCATCGAGTTTCGAGTCTCTAAAAGACGAGAAATGATGGTGTTCGCCATGACGCTGTTTCACAACACTTCCGTAGCAATGTGCTGAGGTGCTGACATGGCATGAGATTCGGCGATTGGCTCATTGTCGAAAAGGTTTCTGAGGGCAGTATGTTGAAAAGGCATCAAACATGAACAAATTTAGATTGATTTTTTTATCGGCTTTTCTTTCCGCCTGTTCAACGATGGAACCCGGGACGGATGTGCCCAAAGCTTGGGAAAAGAAAGTGGCATTTACGCCGGAGTTAGATTTCCCTCTTAGGGCAGAGGAAATGCCTCCTACGAAAAAGCGGTATCCCGTGGTGATTTTTATGCACGGATGCTCTGGGATAGAAAACCACTCTGAAATGCAGTGGGGAAAATATCTTCGAGATTTGGGGTTTATTGTGGTGATTCCCGATAGTCTTGCAAGAAGAGATCGTTACCGTAGCTGTGATGGGGCCACTGCCTCATACTTTGGCACAGACATCACACATCGGTCGAGACAGCAAGAGATTGACTACGTATATGACAAGGTGGCCAACTCAACGTGGGCGCAAAAAGAGAATATTTTTATGATGGGGCATAGCGAAGGTGGTATTGCCGCAGCAAGAACAAGAAGGGGAGATTTTCAAGGAATCATTATTTCTGGGTGGACATGCACTACAAAATATAAGGGTTACGCAGGCATCTATTCCCCGGAAACAGTGCCAGTGCTATCACTTCTTTGGAAACACGACAGGTGGTTTCCGGCAGGCGGACACACTCACGGAACATGTGAGGCAAGCCTAGCGGGGCGGCCAGGATCAATGCATATAACTTTAGATGGGTTTGACCACACTACCTTTCCGTCGCCGATTGCAAGAGAAGAAGTGAGAAGCTTTCTTATGAAAAATTTAAAACCCACATCCTGAGATGTGGGTTTTTGCGCTGATCTAGCACACGAACTTGATGTTTTGAATCACTCCAGCGATCAGTGTGTGGCGGACTTTGTCGCTTTGTTGATTGAACCAGGCCGCATCACCCACCACCTCTAATGCATCTGACAAAGACGTCAGCACTAGTCGCAGTGGACTCAAATCCAGCGTGAGTCTATCTGTGTCGAAAAGGCTCCGGGCTTTAACGCCCACGCCGCACGCGCAGCAGCTCGTCCAGTATCAGCAGGCCAGCTCCCAGCGTGATGGCGCAGTCGGCCACGTTGAACGCTGGAAAGTGGCCACCGTGGAAGATGCCGGCCAAAAAGGCCCAGTGGAAGTCCAGAAAGTCCACCACGTAGCCGTGCAGCAGGCGGTCAATCACATTGCCCACCGCGCCGCCCAGGATGCAGCTGACGGCCGCGCAGAACAGGCGCTGGCTCGCGTGCGAGCGCAACAGCCAGACCATCACGAGTGCCGCCACCGTGCCCAGGCCTGTGAAGAACCAGCGTTGCCAGCCGCCTGCATCAGACAAAAAGGAGAACGCCGCGCCCAGGTTGTGCACCCGCACCAGGTTGAAGTAGGCGGTGATGGGCAGGCTCTCGCCGTACTGGAAGCTGCCGAGGATCAGCACCTTGGTGAACTGGTCGATCACCATGATCAGCGTGGCGATGCCCAGCCACAGCAGCCAGCCGCTGCCGGAGCTGCCGAACGCGCGAGCGCCTTTGCCCTTGGCCATGGCGATCAGGCCACGGTGCGGGTTTCGCCCGCGCCATAAAGGTTGCTGGTGCAGCGGCCGCACAGTGTGGGGTGCGCGGCGTCGTGGCCCACGTCGTCGGCGTAGTGCCAGCAGCGTTCGCATTTGGTGGCGCTGCTCACGGCCACTTGCACGGCCAATGTGTCAGCCGCTTGCAGGGTGACCTTGGACGTGATGAACACGAACTTGAGGTCATCGCCCAGGCTGGCCAGCAGCGCATGGTCGGCAGCAGGTGCTTGCACCGTGAGTTCGGCTTGCAGGGATGCACCCACTTTGCCTTCGGCGCGCACGGTTTCGATGTCTTTGTTGGCGATGTCGCGGATCTCGCGGATGCGGTTCCACTTGGCCAGCAAAGCCTCATCGGCCTGACCCAGATCGCTGAAGGTCTCGAAGAAGATGGACTCGGAGTCGCCAAAGGTGCTCCAGGCTTCTTCGGCCGTGAACGAGAGGAACGGCGCCATCCAGCGCAGCATGGCGTGGGTGATGCGCCACAAAGCCGTTTGCGCACTGCGGCGCGCCAGGCTCTTGGGGGCGGTGGTGTAGAGGCGGTCCTTGAGCACGTCCAGGTAGAACGCGCCCAGGTCTTCGGAGCAGTAGACCTGCAGCTTGCTGACCACGGGGTGGAACTCGTACACGTCAAAGTGGGCGCGGATGTCGGCTTGCAGTTGCGCGGCGCGGGCCAGGGCAAAGCGGTCGATTTCCAGCAGCTCGCTGTCTGCCACGGCGTCTGTCGCTGGGTCGAAGTCGCTCACGTTGGCCATCAAGAAGCGCAGCGTGTTGCGAACGCGGCGGTAGCTGTCCACCACGCGGGCCAGGATCTTGTCGTCGATGTTCAGGTCGCCCGAGTAGTCGGTCGAGGCCACCCACAAGCGCACGATCTCGGCGCCCATCTTGGAGGTGATGGTTTGCGGCTCGACGGTGTTGCCCAGCGACTTGCTCATCTTGCGGCCTTGGCCGTCGGTGGCAAAACCGTGGGTCAAGAGGCCTTTGTAGGGCGCGCGCCCTTCGAGGGCGCAGCCCAGCAGGAGCGATGAGTGGAACCAGCCGCGGTGCTGGTCGTGACCTTCGAGGTACAAATCGGCCTCTGGGCCTTCGGCATGGAAAGGCTCGCGGTCGTAGGCGTCTTTGTGGCTGCCGCGCAGCACATGGCGGAAGGTCGAGCCGGAGTCGAACCAGACTTCCAGGATGTCGGTGCTCTTGGTGTAGTGGGGTGCGTCTGCTGCGCCCAGGATCTCTTCCACCGTGACGCGGCTCCAGGCTTCGATGCCGCCTTTTTCGACGATGTCAGCAGCCTGGTCCAGGATCTCCATGGTGCGGGGGTGCAGCTCGCCGCTGTCCTTGTGCAGGAAAAACGGCACGGGCACACCCCAGCTGCGTTGGCGCGAGATGCACCAGTCGGGCCGGTTGGCGATCATGTCGCGCAGACGCGTCTTGCCGTTTTCGGGGTAAAAGCTGGTCTCGTCGATGGCGTCAAGCGCG
>CANBTZ010000161.1 GCA_947372495.1 Comamonadaceae bacterium
CCATGGGCTCCAGGTACTGCCCTACCCAGCCGTTGCCCGCGAGCAAGGCCGTGAGCGAAATGCCCGCCACAGCGGTGGGCAGCGCAAAGGGCAAATCGACCAGCGCGTCCACCACCTTTTTGCCAAAGAAGTCGTAGCGCACCAGCACCCAGGCCACCAGCAGGCCAAACACCACATTGACCAGGGCGGCGATGAGTGAAGCGCCAAACGTCAATCGGTACGAGGCCATCACCCGCGGCCCCGTGACGGCGGCCCAGAACTGCTCCCAGCTCAGGGTGAAGGTCTTGAACACCAACGCCGACAAAGGAATCAGCACGATCAAGCTCAAATACAGAATGGTGTAGCCCAGGGTCAGGTTGAACCCGGGCAACACCTTGGCTGGCGCCCGCCGTTTGGCAGGCGCCGCAATGGGCAATGCGGTCATGGAAAAAACTTATTTGACGGTGTAGATCTTGTCGAACTGGCCGCCGTCGTTGAAATGCACCTTCTGCGCCTCGGCCAGCGAGCCAAAGACTTCGTTCACGGCAAACAGCTGGATCGGCTTGAAGGTCTTGCTGTACTTCTTGAGCACCGCCTGCGAACGGGGGCGCAGCGCGTGTTTGGCCGCAATCTCTTGCGCCTCTTCAGAGTACAGGTAATCCAGATAAGCTTTGGCCAACTCGCCCGTGCCCTTCTTGGCCACCGTGCGCTCGACAATGGCCACCGGGTTTTCGGCCACGATGCTGATCGACGGGTGCACCGCATCGACTTTGCCTTCGCCAAATTCACGGTCGACCGACACCACTTCGGACTCGAAAGTCACCAGCACATCACCGATGTTGCGCTGCAAGAAGATGGTGGTCGCATCGCGCCCGCCCTTGGCCAGCACGGGCACGTTCTTGTAGAGCTTGCCCACAAATTCGGCGGCCTGGGCGTCGGTGCCGCCCTTCTTCTTCACATAGCCCCACGCGGCCAAGTAGGCCATGCGGCCGTTACCGCCCGTTTTGGGGTTGACCACGATGACCTGGATGCCCGGCTTGACGAGGTCATCCCAGTCCTTGATGCCCTTGGGGTTGCCATTGCGTGTGAGGAACAGCATGGTCGATGTGGTGGGTGAGGCGTTGCCCGGGAAACGCTTGGGCCAATCCTTGGCCACCACACCCGTGCTGGCCAGAAAGTCCACATCGGTGGTGGTGTTCATGGTCACCACATCGGCGTCCAGCCCGTCATTGACGGCACGCGCCTGGGCGCTGGAGCCACCATGGGCCTGGTCGATCTTGACGTCCTTGCCCGTGGTCTTTTTGTAATGGGCCACAAATGCGGCGTTGTAGTCCTTGTAGAACTCGCGGGCCACGTCATAAGAGGCATTGAGCAGCGTCTGGGCGCTGACCAGCGTGCCCGAAAGCGCCAAAGTGGCTGCCAGTGCAGCTTGCGTGAACTTTTTCATGCTGTTTCCAATTCAACAGGGGAAGCACCACTCCACGAGAGTGATGCCGTCAGGGATTGCAGGAGTGCCAGGCCCAAGGGCCATTCGCCGAAGCCGGACTCCAGATTGATGTGACCCGCATTTTGCAGCCTCACGACCTCGCTGCCCCAGGAGCGCGCATAAGCCCCTGCGGTGCGCACGGGGCAATAGGGGTCGTTGGTGCTGGCCACCACGATGCTGCGGTAAGGCAGCGGCTGGTAAGGCACGGGGGCAAAGTCGGACAACACGCCCCGGCGCTCGGGGTCGGCAGGTGCCACCAACAGCGCCCCTTGGATGCGCCGCGCCACCTCACTGGGCAAATGCGTGACCGCGATGCAACCCAGGCTGTGGGCCGCCAGCACCACAGGCCCCGGCTGCGCCAGGATGGTGCGGCCAATCGCCTGCACCCAGGCGTGGCATTTGGGGCGCTGCCAGTCTTCCTCGGACTGCACCACCCGCACCGCTCCCGGCAAGGCCTCGGCCCACAGGCTTTGCCAGTGGCCAGGCCCGGAGTTGCGCCAGCCCGGCACGATCACGATGGAGGGTTGAAAAGACATGGCAGCGATTGTCGATTCGCCGCCTTCATTCTCAAACGAATGATTTGTTGTTTGCTTATACGCAAACCAAGCTAAGGATTACTGCCGAGCCCTCTGCCCGTGCAGAGGCCCGGCCAGGTCAGATCAGGCCTGCGCAGGTGCAAACGCATCCCAAGCGGCCTCAGCCTCGGCGGCGTACATCAAGGCGGGGCCACCGCCCATGTAAACGCACACCGCCAGCATTTCTTCCAGCTCCTGGCGCGTGCAACCCAAACGACGCAGTGCCTTGACATGGAAGCCGATGCAGCCCGAGCAATGCTGGGTGATGCCGATGGCCAAAGCGATCAGCTCCTTGTGCTTTTCGCTCACGGCCCCTCCGGTCATGGCCGCTTTGGCCAACTGGCCAAAGCCCTGCATGGCCTCAGGTTGTGCTTTGCGCAAAGTCCCCATGCCGTGACTGATGTTCTGAATCAAGGTGGGGTGGTCAAACGTGCTCATGTCGCTTCCTTTCTGTTGGATATCAAAGACGGTCGATCGGCAAGCCAAACTGCATGGACACCGCGCCCGCCGAGCCGCCGTTGCTGACGTGCTGGTAGCCCAGTTGCTGCATGAAGTTGCAGGCCATGCCCGAGCGACCACCCGAGGCACAGCACAAGATCACCGGCTTGGTCTTGTCTGGCACCTGCGCTGCGATTTCATCGGCGAAACTGTCGAGTGGGATGTTGACCGAGCCCCGCACATGGCCGTTGACGAATTCACCGGGCGAGCGCACGTCAATGATCAAAGGTTGGGCAGTGTTTGCTTGTGTCATGTGTCATGTGTCAAAAGATATAGAGGGTTTATTTTTCCAAGCGGAAGATGCCCAAAGCCTTGAGCACGTATTTTTCATACACGGGCTCTGAATTGCCGCTTTTCATCTTGCTCAGGAAATACTTTTCAAAAGCGATCTTGGCCAGATGCACCCACTTGCCCTTTTTGAACCAGTTGACATTGCGTGGCGGTATCTGGGGCAGCGCCACAAAGGCGGCCCCAGTGTCACCCATGTCGGCCAAGCAAATGGCGTTCCAGGTGCCTTTGGCGGTGGCGGGCTGGCCTGACAGATCGGCCGCAATGTTGTGCGCGATCGCGGTCACCATGGTCTCGATCATGTAGCCGGTCTTGGGCGCACCGGTGGCCACGGGTGTGGCCTCCACCGGTGGAATGGCCACGCACACACCCGCAGCAAAAATGTTCTTGAATTTCTTGCTGCGCTGGAACTCGTCAATCATCACAAAGCCTCGCGGGTTGCACAGCTCGGGCACAGCCGCCACAGCGTCAATCCCTTTGAAGGCGGGCAGCATCATGGACAGCTTGAAGGGCACTTCGTGCTCTTTGTAAGTGTTGCCCAGATCGTCCACTTGCGTGACGAACATCTTGCCCGCCTCCACCTTGGTGGTTTTCGCATTGGTGATCCACTTGATGTCGTTGTTGCGGAACTCGCTCTCCAGCATCGACTTGCTGTCCCCCACCCCGCCTAGGCCCAGGTGCCCGATGTAGGGCTCGCTGGTCACATAGGTCATGGGCACTTTGTGGCGCAGTTTGCGGCGACGCAAATCGGTGGCCAGGATGAAGGCAAATTCATAGGCCGGGCCAAAGCAGCTGGCGCCCGGCATGGCCCCGATCACCAACGGACCAGGATTTTCCAGAAAAGTCTGGTAGTCCTTCCAGAACAACTCAGCATGGTCCACCGTGCACACCGAATGCGTGTGACCACCGTGGGGGCCAGCACCGGGCACTTCGTCAAAGCTCAGCTTGGGGCCAGTGGTGATGACCAGATAGTCGTACGCCAAGACTTGTCCATCGGCCAGCGTGATCTGATTGCCTTCGGCTTCAATGCGGGTCACCGGTTGGGCGATGAAGGAAATACCTTTCCGCTCCAGCAAAGGGGCAATCTTGAGCGTGATGTCATCGCGCTTGCGCCAGTTGACGGCGATCCACGGGTTGGATGGCGTGAACTGGAAATAGTCCACCGCACTCACCACGGTGATGGTGTGCTCTTTGCCAAGCAGTTCACGCATTTCGTAGGCGGCGGGCATACCTCCCACGCCTGCACCAAGAATCACGATATGGGCCATGGTTTCGTCTCCTTTGGAATGAAATTGTTGGAATCCGGATCAGTTCGTCAGTGCAGCATTGACCGTTTGCAGCTGGGCCTCGCCCAGTTGCCCAGCCATCGCATGCAGACGCAGTTGTGCGATCAAGTTGTCGATTTGCCCTTGCAGCCGAGCCAGCTCGGCAGCGCTGGCATCGTTTTGTGCATTGAGCAGATCCAGCGTGGTGCGGTCACCCACTAGACGACCCAACTGGGTCGCGTCCAGCCGCGCCTGGCTGGCCGTGCGGGCCGCATCAAGGGCTGCCAAACGGGCCTGCCCGCTTTGCACCGCCTGCCAAGCAGCACGGGTCATCTGGCCCACTTGTTGGCGGCTGCGTGTCAGCTCGGAGCGGGCTTTGTCGTGCAGGTGCGTGGCCTCTTGCAGCTTGGCGCTGCGCCAGCCACCTGTGTAGAGCGGCACATTGAGCATCACACCCACCATTTGCTGGCTTTGCGTGTTGCTGGCTGCACCAAAGTCACCCGAGCCACTGAGCCGGTCGCGCGAGGCTTGTGCCACCAAATCCAGCGTAGGTGAGGCCACAGCACGGTGTTTCTCAATGTCCTGCTGCGCCGCTTCTGCCTGGGCTTGTTGCATCTTGAGCATCGGGTTGTTTTGTTCGGCCCGTTGCAACCAATCGGCTAAAGGCTCGGTGGTCCCGGCCACAGCAGCACGGCCAGGCGCTTGCAACTGCAATGTCTGAACCGGCAAACCTGTCACATCGGCCAGCACCTGCCGCGCCATGTCCAGCTCGTTGCGCGTGGCAATGGCTTGTGCAGCCAAGGCCTGCGCACGGGCCTGGGCTTCATGGGTGTCGGTGACCGGGGCCTCTCCCAACTGGAAACGGTCTTTCGCTTCGGTCAGGGCTTTGTCCACCGCTAGCTGTTGCTGAAGCACCAGCGCCAAACGGCGCTCGGCCTGCACCACATCAAAGTAGCGCTGCGTGGTCTGCAGCATCCAATCTTGCTGAGCCAGTTGCCATTCGTGCTCGCTGGCTTGAGCCGCGATGTCCAACTGTGCGCTTTGCGCACGGCGTTCGGGGTTGTACAGAGGCTGTTTGGCGTTCAGGGCCCAGCGGGTGGCGGTGCCACCATTGACCGAAGTGCCAAACGATGCGCCACTGACCGGCGCAGAGCCGGGCATGGCGAACTGCGCCCCGTTCATTTGGCTTTGAGCACTGGCCCAGCCCGCGCTGGCGCTCAGCCCTAAATTGGGTCGCCACAACGCGGCGGCCTGTTCGCGCCGGCTTGCTCCTGCCGCACGGCTGGCCTCACTGAGCGCGCCTTGCGGGTCGTGCTGGCGAGCAGCCTGCCAGACTTGCAACAGGTCGGTGGCAGGGGCGGCTGTGGCGCACAGCGCCAGAACCGCACCTGCAAGCAGCGTGCGTGGGTTCATCTTGCGGCTCCGTGTTGACTCGGGGTCCATCAGCAACCAGGCTCAACGCCCATTTTGCGAAGGATGGAATCCATCAGACACCACTTCGTCAATGCGCTTTGCAGCAGGTTGGCGCCCACAAAAGCTGTGAATGCCAGCCACCAGGGGCTCACAAAAATGGGGCTGCCTTCAATGCCCAATGCCAGTGACACGAGGATGAAGGTGCCTGCGACGAGGCGGACGATTTGCCAGGATTTCATGAGAAGTTCTCCTAAGGGTTGACGAAACTTATGGGGCGCTCTCGTACTGGCGGCGATAAGCCGCGTAGTAGAGCGTGGGGATCACGACCAGCGTGAGGATGGTCGAGACAAAGATTCCAAAGATCAGCGAGATGGCCAGGCCATTGAAGATCGGGTCGTCCAAAATGAAGAACGCACCCAGCATGGCCGCGCCGCCCGTCAGCATGATGGGCTGGGCACGGGTGATGGCCGACTGCACGATGGCCTGCTTGAAAGGCATGCCCTGCTTGACTTGCAAATTAATGAAGTCCACCAGCAAGATGGAGTTGCGCACGATGATGCCGGCCAGCGCGATCATGCCGATCATGCTGGTGGCCGTGTACTGCGACTGCAGCAGCGCGTGCCCGGGCATCACACCGATGATGGTCAGCGGAATGGGCGCCATGATGATGAGTGGCGTGAGGTAAGAACCGAACTGCGCCACCACCAGCAAATAGATCAGCACCAAGCCCACCGCATAGGCCGCGCCCATGTCGCGGAAAGTCTCGTAAGTGATCTGCCACTCGCCATCCCACTTGATGGTGTAGCCGCGCCAAGCGTCAGACGGTTGGCTGATGAAGTATTCGTTCAGTGCGGCACCATCGGGCGTCTGGATTTTCTGAATGGCACTGCGCATCTTGAACATGCCGTACAGC
>CANBTZ010000162.1 GCA_947372495.1 Comamonadaceae bacterium
ATGGTCATCATCGGCGCGGCCATGAACCACTGGTACCACTCCGACATGAACTACCGCGGCATCATCAACATGCTGATGATGTGCGGCTGCATCGGCAAGAGCGGTGGCGGCTGGGCCCACTATGTCGGCCAGGAAAAGCTGCGGCCTCAAACCGGCTGGACCGCACTGGCATTCGCGCTGGATTGGGTACGCCCACCTCGGCAGATGAACAGCACCAGTTTCTTCTACGCTCACACCGACCAGTGGCGTTACGAAAAGCTGGGTGTGGAAGAAATCCTCTCGCCGCTGGCCGACAAGAGCAAATACGGCGGCAGCCTGATCGACTACAACGTGCGTGCCGAGCGCATGGGCTGGTTGCCCAGCGCACCACAGTTGCAGACAAACTCCTTCCAGGTGGTGAAGGACGCAACGGCCGCTGGCATGGATGCCAAGGACTATGTGGTCAAGTCACTCAAAGATGGCAGCTTGAAGATGAGCTGCGAAGACCCGGACCATCCCGCCAACTGGCCACGTAATATGTTTGTCTGGCGCTCCAACCTGCTGGGCTCATCGGGCAAGGGCCATGAATATTTCATGAAGCATTTGCTGGGAACAACCCATGGGGTACAGGGCAAGGACCTGGGAGTGGACGATGCCAAGCCGGCCGAGGTGCAATGGCACAAGGATGCGCCCGAAGGCAAGCTTGACCTGCTGGTCACGCTGGACTTCCGCATGAGCACCACCTGCCTGTATTCAGACATCGTGTTGCCGACTGCCACCTGGTACGAGAAGAACGACCTGAACACCAGCGACATGCACCCCTTTATCCACCCGCTGAGTACAGCAGTGGATCCGGCCTGGCAGAGCAAGAGCGACTGGGACATTTACAAGGGTTTTGCCGAGGCCTTCAGCAAGGTCTGCGTAGGCCATCTGGGCGTGGAAAAAGAGGTGGTGCTGACTCCCCTAATGCACGATACCCCGTCCGAATTGGCGCAACCCTTTGATGTGAAAGACTGGAAGCGCGACGAATGCGATCTGATTCCCGGCAAGACTGCGCCTAGTGTCGCCGTGGTGGAGCGTGACTATCCGAATGTGTTCAAGCGATTTACGGCGCTGGGCCCGCTGTTGGAAAAGGTCGGCAATGGCGGTAAGGGCATTGGCTGGGATACGAAAGTTGAGGTGAAGCAACTGGCTGAACTCAACGGAAAGGTCCATGCTGAAGGTGTGACCAAGGGCATGGCGAAGATCGAGAGCGATATCGACGCCTGCGAAGTGGTGTTGCAGCTGGCCCCTGAGACCAACGGCCATGTGGCCGTCAAGGCCTGGGAGGCACTGGGCAAGATTACTGGGCGCGACCACACCCATCTGGCCATCCACCGCGAAGACGAGAAGATCCGCTTCCGCGACATCCAGGCGCAGCCGCGCAAGATTATTTCGTCACCTACGTGGAGCGGCATTGAAAGTGAGACCGTGAGCTACAACGCCGGCTACACCAATGTGCATGAGCTGATCCCATGGCGCACCCTGACCGGTCGTCAGCACTTCTACCTGGATCACCCCTGGATGATTGCATTCGGGGAAGGACTGACCAGCTACCGCCCACCGGTGGACCTGAAGGCCGTTGCCGGCATCATGGAGCGCAAACCCAATGGCAACAAGGAAATCTCCTTGAACTTCATCACGCCGCACCAGAAGTGGGGTATCCACAGCACCTACACCGACAACCTGATGATGCTCACGCTCAATCGCGGTGGCCCGGTGATCTGGCTGAGTGAGGACGACGCCAAAGTTGCCGGTATTGAGGACAACGACTGGGTCGAACTCTTCAACATCAACGGTGCCATTGCTGCCCGTGCAGTAGTGAGCCAGCGGGTGAATCCGGGCATGGTGCTCATGTACCACGCACAGGAAAAAATCATCAACACACCGGGTGCAGAAATCACCGGCACACGCGGCGGTATTCACAACTCGGTGACCCGCATCGTGACCAAGCCCACCCACATGATCGGCGGCTACGCGCAGTTCAGCTACGGCTTCAACTACTACGGAACCATCGGCACCAACCGAGATGAGTTTGTGGTGGTGCGCAAGATGCGCAAAGTCGATTGGCTCGATGGCGAAGCTGCTCCCACGATTCAGGCTTAAAGGAAAAACATCATGAAAATACGCGCCCAAATCGCCATGGTGCTGAACCTGGACAAGTGCATCGGTTGCCACACCTGTTCGGTCACCTGCAAAAACGTCTGGACCAGCCGCCCCGGTATGGAATACGCCTGGTTCAACAACGTCGAAACCAAGCCCGGCATCGGTTACCCCAAGGAGTGGGAAAACCAGGACAAGTGGAACGGTGGCTGGGTCCGCAAGGCCGACGGGTCTATTGAGCCTAAGCAGGGCGGCAAGTGGAAGTTGCTGATGCGCATCTTCTCCAACCCCAACATGCCGCAGATCGACGACTACTACGAGCCCTACACCTTCGACTACGACCACCTGCAGTCGGCACCCGAGGTCAAGCACGCGCCCACAGCCCGGCCGCGCAGCCTGATCACCGGCAAGCGCATGGAGAAGATCGTCTGGGGCCCGAACTGGGAAGAAATCCTCGGCGGTGAATTCAGCAAGCGCAGCAAGGACGCCAACTTGGCGAACTTCGACCAGGTGCAAAAGGACATGGTCGGCCAGTTTGAAAACACCTTCATGATGTACCTGCCGCGCCTGTGCGAGCACTGTCTGAACCCGGCCTGCGTGGCGAGTTGCCCGAGTGGCTCGATCTACAAGCGTGAAGACGACGGCATTGTCTTGATCGACCAGGACAAGTGCCGCGGATGGCGCATGTGCGTCTCCGGCTGCCCTTACAAGAAGATTTACTACAACTGGAAAAGCGGCAAGGCAGAGAAGTGCATCTTCTGTTATCCGCGCATCGAGGCTGGTCAACCTACTGTCTGCTCCGAAACCTGCGTGGGCCGCATCCGCTACCTGGGCGTGGTGCTGTATGACGCAGACCGTATTGCAGAGGCCGCCAGCGTGGTGAATGAGAAAGACCTGTACCAGGCTCAACTCGACCTGTTCCTCAACCCCAACGACCCCAAGGTAATTGCACAGGCCCGCGAGGATGGCATTCCCGAAGCATGGTTGGTCGGTGCGCGTAACAGCCCAGTCTACAAGATGGCGGTTGACTGGAAGGTGGCCTTGCCTCTGCACCCCGAGTACCGCACCCTGCCCATGGTCTGGTACGTGCCGCCGCTCTCACCGATTACTTCGGCTGCCAACGCCGGACACATCGGCGTCAATGGCGAGATTCCGGACCTGGCTCAGATGCGCATCCCCGTGCAGTACCTGGCCAATCTGCTGACTGCCGGCGACACCGCTCCGGTGGTGCGCGCCCTGGAGCGCATGTTGGCCATGCGCGCCTACCAGCGCAGCAAGCATGTGGACCAGGAGCAAAACCTGGCTGTTCTGGAGCAGACCGGCCTGACCGTGGCCCAGGTGGAAGAGATGTACCAGATCATGGCCATTGCCAACTACGAAGACCGCTTTGTGATTCCGACCAGCCACCGCGAATACGCCGAAAGCGCCTTTGATCTGCGCGGTGGATGCGGTTTCTCGTTTGGTAATGGTTGTTCGGATGGTGGTAGTGAAACCAGTCTGTTTGGTGGCTCCAAACCCCGAACCATCCCGATCAAGTCTTACGTTTAAAGGAACACGCCATGAAAGACAACCGTTATTCCCTGCGTGCCTTGGCCCTGCTGCTGGGATACCCAGACGCCGAATTGCGCAGTCATTTGCCCGAACTGCTGCAGGCCATCGACAAGGAGGCAGTGATTCCAGTCGCCCGCCGCGACGAGCTGCACGCCTTTGCCGCCGAACTCACACGCCTTGACCCCATGGAGGTGGAAGCGCGATATGTGGAAACCTTTGACCGCGGCCGTGCGACCTCGCTGCACATGTTTGAGCACATCCATGGCGATTCGCGCGAGCGCGGCCCGGCCATGGTGGACCTGGTGCAGACCTACGAGAAGGCTGGCATGCTGATGGCCCCCGAAGAGTTGCCGGATCACCTGTGCGTGGTGCTGGAGTTTGCCTCCACCCAGCCGCCCAAACTGGCGATTGAGTTCATGGGCGAGATGGCCCACATCCTCACCGCCGTCTTCAGTGCGCTGGTGCAACGCGGCAGCCCATATGCCGCGCCCGTGGCCGCCGTGCTGGAACTCTGCGGCCAGCGTGTGCAGGCCGTGGCCATCGTCGCCGATGAAGCTATGGACGATGTATGGCAGGAGCCCGAAGCCTTTGATGGCTGCAGTACCAAAGGTCAGTCCAAGCCTGGCGAGGCCCAGCCGATCCACTTTGTACGCAAGACTGCGGCGCCGATTGATACGGCGCCCGCCACATCCGCTTCCGTTTTTGCCAAAGGCCCCGGTGCCCAAGGAGCACGCATATGACTTACCTCGACAACCTCTTGTTTGGTTACTACCCGTACATCTGCCTGACCATCTTCCTGGTGGGCAGCCTGCTCCGTTTTGACCGTGACCAGTACACCTGGAAGAGCGACTCCTCGCAGCTTCTGCGCGCCGGCCAATTGCGTTGGGGCAGCAATTTGTTCCATGTAGGCGTATTGTTCCTGCTGGGTGGTCATACCGTTGGCATGTTGACACCGCACTTTATTTACGAGCCCTTCATCAGTGCCGGTAACAAGCAGATCATGGCCATGGTCTCGGGTGGCGCGTTTGGCGTGCTGGGCTTTATCGGTGTGAGCCTGTTGCTGCACCGCCGCCTGAGCGACGAGCGCATCCGTATCAACTCCAAGACCAGCGACATCGTGCTGCTGGTGCTGCTGTGGCTGCAACTGGCACTGGGCTTGGCGACTATTCCGTTGTCGGCCGAGCATCTGGACGGCAGCATGATGATGAAGCTGGCTGGTTGGGCCCAGCACATCGTCACCTTCCAGGCCGGTGCGCCCGAACTATTGGCTGAGGCAAGTTGGGTTTTCAAGTTGCACATGTTTCTGGGCATGAGCATCTTCCTGATCTTCCCATTCACGCGCTTGGTGCATGTCTGGAGTGGCTTTGGCACCGTGGCCTATCTGGTACGTCCGTACCAGTTGGTGCGCAGCCGCCGCATGGGTCTGGTAGAACGTGAGCCACTGAGCCGCAATGCCCGCTAAGCCACAGTACGTCAAGGACATTTCATGAACACATCTTCATTAACCAATCATGGTTGTGGTGGCGGCGGCACTTGCGGTTGCGGTTCCAAGACCGCTAGCGCGACTTTTGAGTCAAGCTTTTCGGCTGAAACCCAGCCAGGACCTGCTAGCCTGCCAGGCAAAACAAGCGTGCCTGAGATGACCGCCTCTATAAACGGCATCCATTTGCACACACCTGGACAACGACCGGACGAGGAGGCATTGCGCGAGTTGGCCTACACCGAGCTTCTGCGCCATTACGCCGTCAAGGCCGGTTTGTTGCCACACAAGGCAGTGCTGCAGGCCCCCGAGCTAAATGAGACCGAACGTACCGTGCTGGAGACTATGGTTGACAGTGCTGTGCAGGTGCCAGCACCTACCGACGAGGAGTGCCAGCGCTACTATGACGCACGCAGGAACCAGTACGTGGTCGGTCAGGCCGTGCATTTACGCCATATCCTGTTTGCCGTGACGCCCGGCGTGAACGTGCAGGCACTCAGTGTGCATGCCGACAAGGCATTAATCAGTTTGCTGGGCAGAGACGTTCCTGTTGATTTGTTTGGCAAGCTGGCAGGTGAGTTGTCCAACTGCCCAACAAGCACCCAGGGTGGTGACTTGGGTTGGATCGGACCGCAGGACTGCGCGCCGGAACTGGCGAGTACGCTGTTCTTCCAAACTGAGGTCCCGGTGGGATTGGGTGTGCAGCCGCGCCTCATCCATACCCGCTTTGGTTTTCACATCATCGACGTGTTGGAGCGGCGTGATGGCAAGGCTTTGGCTTTTGATGAAGTTCGGGAGCACGTGGCGGCGCAACTGGCCATGCAATCGCGTGCCAAAGCCTTGCACCAGTACATGAGTCTGCTGGTGGGGCAAGCGCTGGTTGAGGGCATCGAACTGGACGCCGCCGACTCACCTTTGGTGCAATGAACAAAGGCCTGCGCATTGTGCGGTGAAGAAATGCCGACAAGTGAAATCCCGAGCCTCCTTTCCAATCTTCTGCAATCACGCCAGACGATATTGCCTAAGCGCTTGGGCTCGCCTGGTCCAGATGCTGAGCAGCTCTTGCTCATTTTGGATGCGGCTGCACATGTGCCGGACCATGGACAGCTATTGCCCTGGCGCTTTGTTGTCATTCCCGATGGCGAGCGTTCAGCTTTGGGTCGGGCGTTTTCCGATGCTTTGT
>CANBTZ010000163.1 GCA_947372495.1 Comamonadaceae bacterium
GGCATCTGGACCTTTGAAGACCTGTCGGCCCGCAAACCCGTCAAGGCCGAACTCACCGCCCGCGAACGCGAAGTCGCCGCCCACCTGATGGATGGCCTCACCAGCAAAGAGATTGGCAAAGCCCTGGGCATCAGCCACCGCACGGTGGAGATTTACCGCGTCAAGCTGATGCGCAAATACCAGGCCTCAGGGGCGGCGGATCTGATTCAGAAGCTGATGCGGGGGTGAGCTTTCAAGTTCAGGCTCGGGTCGAACCCGCAACCCGCCGCAAATGCTGCGCCACCCCACCAAACTGCTGCTCGATCACCGTCAAGCGTTTGAAGCCGTGGCCCACAGCCAGCTCGTCGGTCATGCCCATGCCGCCGTGCAACTGCACAGCGCCCTGCCCTACGAGGCGTGCCGCACGCAACACGGTCACATGGGCCGATGACACCCGCTCGGCGCGGCGCTCGGGGCTGTCGCCCAGCACATCGGCACAAGCACCCACCGCCGCTGCGGCCTGCACCAGGGCCATGTACATGTCGGCCATGCGGTGTTGCAAAGCTTGGAAGGCCGCCAGGGGCTGGCCAAACTGTTTGCGCTGACTGGTGTAGTTCAGCGTGTCGCGCATCAAGGCCTGCATCACGCCCACGGCCTCGGCGCCTGCGGCCAAGGTGGCCGTGTCCCAGGCTTGGGAGAGCGCATCCAGTGCATCACCTTGGCCGATGAGGGCTTGCACGGGCGCTTGGTCAAACGCCAGCTCAGCCGCCCAAGCACCGTCGATCAGCCGAACATCACGCCGCTGCACCCCGCTGGCTGCGGGGTCGATCAGGCAGATGCGCAGTTGGCCCGCGTCGTCTTTTGCGCTGACCAGCCAGTGTGTGGCCCCGGGCGCGCCACGCACCAGGGCTTTGCGCCCGGTGATGTGCAGCTGGCCGTTCGCGTTGTGCAAACGGGTCTGCACCCGGCTCAGGTCCGTACGCCCTGCGGGCTCCAAGGCCGCCACGGCCAAGCGCACTTGACCCTCGACCAGGCCTTGCAGCAAAACGTCAAACGCCGGGTCACCCAGCGCCTGCAGCAAGTTGGCACCCAAGACGGCCGAGCTGCTGTAGGGCTCGGCCACCAAGGCCGCACCCAGGGCCTGGCAGATCAGCAGCTGCTCTGGCAATCCACCGCCCATGCCACCCAAGTGCTCAGGCAGCGCAGCGCCCAAGAGGCCCAGCTCGTGCGCCAGGCCTTGCCACAGCGGCCCTATCGCCTCTGGCGTGGCGATCATTGGCGACCGCTTGTCAAACGGCCATTTGTCTTGCAGCCAGCCTTGCAGACTGGCCACGAGCATGGCCTGCGTCTCGTCCAGCGGCAGCACAGGCTCGACCACCTCGGCGCCCAGAACGTGGCGGGCAATCAGGTTGCGCTGGACCTCGTTGGTGCCGCCATAAATCGACGCGGCGCGGTCATTCAAGTAGGCCCGGGTCGCAAACACCGATTCTTCGGGAACAGGCAAGGCGTGGGCAGCAGCCTCCTCGATGGTCAGGCTGCTGGCGCCATAGGGGCCTGCAATGTCCAGGCCCAACTCGGTCAGGTGCTGCTTGAGCTCGGTGGCCAGCACCTTGCCCATGGACGGCGCCGCAGGCATCCAGCAAGGCTGCGTGCCGCCACCAATGCGTGCGGTCAACACCTGTTGTTCCCAGGCGTGCAAAGCGTCGATGCGGCACTGCGCGTTGGCCAAGCTCAGGGCGATGTCTTCTTGCTCGGAGCCCGGCGCGTCTTGCGCAAAGGCTTCTTGCAAGGACTCGCGCAAGCGGGCCAAACGACCCCGCAAGAACGGCGCAGACGAGCCGCCCCGTTCGTGTTCCAGTAAAAATTTGGCAATCGTCCAGCCCTGGTTTTCTTCGCCGATCAGCGCGTCAGCGGGCACGCGGGCCTCGTCAAAAAAGACCTGGTTGAATTCGTGGTCGCCCGAGATGCTGATGATCGGCCGGATCTGGATGCCCGGGTTGTTGAGCTCAAACATCAAAAAGCTGATGCCTTGCTGCGGCTTGCCGCTGCTGTCGGTGCGCACCAGGCAAAACATGTGGGTGGCATTGTGGGCGTGGGTGGTCCAGATTTTGGAGCCATTGATCACCCACTCGTTGCCGTCACGGCGGGCACGGCATTGCAGCGAGGCCAAGTCAGAACCCGAACCCGGCTCGCTGTAGCCCTGGCACCAGTAACTCACGCCGTTGCGGATGTCCGCGAGCCAACGCTCTTTTTGGGCCTGGGTGCCAAACGCCACCAGCACGGGCGCGGCCATCACCAGCCCCAAGGGCGAAACTTTGGGGGCGTCGGCGGCCGACATCTCGCTGGCAAAAATGTCGTGCTGCCTGGGCGTCCAGCCGCAGCCACCCCACTCCACTGGCCAGTGCGGCGCAGCCCAGCCGCGCTTGGCCAGAATCCGCTGCCAAGGGATGCCGACCTCGTAGTCCGAAAAAATGCCCGAGGTGCGGTGCCCGCCCAGGCGAATTTCATCGGTCAACTCGGCCGCCAAAAAGGCGCGCACTTCGTCACGAAATGCCAGTTCGTCTTTGCTCAAGTTCATGGGGTCATCGCTCTCAGAGGCGGCCGCCATCGCCTGATGGCGCCTGGGTCAAAAGTGGGATCAGAAGCCGACGTAACGCACAAAGTTGGCAGCGTCTTCGCGCACCGACTTCACGCTGTTGGCCACAAAGTCTTCGTCCGGGTAGCCCATGGCGATGCAGATCATGATGTTCTGGTCGTCAGGGATGCCCGCGTGCTCACGCACCACGGCCGACTGCATGATGCCTTGGCCGTTGATGACGCTGCCCAAGCCGCGCTCCCATGCGGCCAGCACCAGCGCATGCGACAAAGCGCCCAGGTCAAACTGGCTGATGGCCGCAGGTTCGAGGTATTTGTCATAGGTCAGCACCAGCGACACAGGCGCGTCAAACTGGCGGAAACCGCGCATGACCCAATCGGTGCGCCGCTCTTTGTCGTCGCGGGCGATGCCCATGGCGTCGAACAGCTGAATGGCGATGTCCACCTGGCGCTTGCGGTGGATACCGTCGTAAGCCTCTTTCATCGGGAAGTCGCGCTTAGGGGGCACGCCCTTGACCATGTTCTCGGTGTTGCCCCGGCGGATGCGATCCAAAGGCTCGCCCGTGACCACATGCACATGCCAGGGCTGGGTGTTCATGGACGAGGGCGACCATTTGGCCACCTCGATGATCTCTTCGATCACCTCGCGTGGCACGGGTTTGGGCAGGTAGCCGCGAACGCTTTTTCGGGCCTTGATGAGTTCTGAAAATTCCATGGGTTTTGTCTCCTCATCCGAGAATCGGTGAAAAGCCCAAGCCAGTCAACGCGGCCCTGTTGCCTTCGTTACTCCCCTTGCCATGGCCCGCGCTCGCTCAGGCCAGAGATTCGACCACCTCGGTGACGCTGCGAAAAGCATCGATGGCCGTGGGAAAGCCGCAGTACACGGTGGCGTGCAGCATCACTTCGCGCAGCTCTTCGGGCGTAGCGCCGTTGTTCAGGGCGCCGCGCACATGGGCTTTGAGCTCGTGTTGTTTGCCCTGGGCCGTGAGCATGGCCACGGTGATCAAACTGCGGGTCTTCAGGTCCAGGCCTGGGCGTTGCCAGACATTGCCCCAGGCGTTGGCCGTGATGAACTCCTGCATGGGCATGGTGTAGTCGGTGGCAGCGCCCAAGGCGCGGTCCACGTACTCGGGGCCCATGACCTGGGTGCGGGTGGTCAGGCCCGCTTGAAAGTTGGCGTCATCGGGGCGAGCCTCGCGGGCTTGCTCGATGGGTGAACGTGCGGGTGTGTTGGACATGACAGGCTCCTTTAAGTGTCATGAGCATAATCAAAAGCAATGAAACTTGGAGACACCATGAGCACACCTTCCACCCCACGCTACCCCGCCCCCGACATCAATGACCTGCCTGAAGACATCAAAGCCAAAGTGCTCGAAGTCCAGGAAAAAGCCGGTTTTGTGCCCAATGTGTTTTTGGCCTTCGCCCGCCGCCCGGCCGAGTGGCGAGCTTTTTTTGCCTACCACGACGCACTGATGGTGCCCGAGTCGGTGGGGCGCGAGAGTGGCCTGACCAAAGGTGAGCGCGAGATGATCGTGACCACCACCAGCGCGGCCAACCACTGCCTGTATTGCGTGGTGGCGCACGGGGCGATCTTGCGCATTTACGAGAAAAAGCCTTTGGTGGCCGATCAGGTGGCCATCAACCACCGCAAGGCCGACATCAGCCCACGTCAGCGCGCCATGCTCGACTTTGCGATGAAGGTGTGCCAACACTCTGACCAGGTGGAAGACGCTGACTTTGCCGCCCTGCACGCGCACGGCTTCAACGACGATGACATCTGGGACATCGCTGCGATCACCGCGTTCTTTGGTTTGAGTAACCGCATGGCCAGCTTCAGCGGCATGATGCCCAACCCCGAGTTTTACCTGATGGGCCGTGCGCCCAAAGTCAAACCCGCCTGACCTCCGCTGTAGGAGCGGCGCCCCCGCCGCGATGGGGCTCCCACATCACTTGCGGGCCAGCAAGGCCCAGGCCACTTGCACCAGCGCGTCTTCGAGCGCCGCACTGCCCAAAAGCGGTGACTTTTCGAGGCTGGCGCTGCGAAGGGTGCCGATCACGGAGCGGCTGAGCACAAACAACTGGGCAGGTGTGGGGGACGGCAAGGCCGGGTGGTGGATGCGCTCAAAAAAGATGGCCAAGCGGTCGGACACCTGACGCACCACGCTGGCGGTTTCCTGTGGCTGCTCCAGCGACCAGCCCAGGCGGATCAGGCTCTGTGTAAAGCCCTTGCCCGTGGCAAAACCTTGCAGCAAGATGCGGATCGCCTGACGCAGCAGCTCCTGCGGGTCCATCTGCGCCACATCGGCTCGCAGCTCCAGCGCCGACAGGTATTGCTCCAGCGCCTGCAGCACCATGCCCTGGCCTTTGGCCGCCATGGCACGCACCAGCACCTCTTTGCTCGGAAAGTACTGGTACAGCGTGCCGATCGAAAACCCAGCGGCTGCTGCCACCTTGTTGGTGGTCAAACCAGGTTCGCCGTCCTTGTCCAGAATCTGAGCCGCCGCCTTGAATAAAGTCTGGATGGTTTGCTGAGCGCGGGCCTGGGTGGGCGCGCGTCGCACACCAGGCTTGGGCTCTGGCTTGTTTTTTGATTTAGAAGTCACCACTGGATGGCCTTTTTAAAACATGAGCAGATTGCGAGTTGTGCAAACCCAAAAAAACTGAATAATGCTCACATTCTGATCCATTTTCTCCAACAGTCACCATGAATCCAGCCGCACACGCCCCCACCGACCTGACGGTTCGCCGCTTGGCGATTGACCTGTCCGAAGGTTTTTCTCGCCACTGGAATGGCGGCGACGCTTTTTTGACCGCCTACGCCAATGCCCTCTCGATGAGCTTTCCGGTTGGCGAGCAATCGTTCATTGACGCGGTCAAAAACGGTGCCAAAGCCTTGCCCGACACGCCCGAGAATGCAGACCTCAAAGGCGTCGCCAAAGGCTTCATTGGACAAGAAGCCACGCACCGTCACCTGCACGGCCTCTACAACGCGCACCTGGAAAAGCAAGGCTTGGTCAACCATTGGGGCCCTCGCGCAGAACGCCGCCTGAAAAAAGGGCGCGAAGAGTTTTTCAGCAAAAGCGATAAGGGTTACCTGCACGAGCTGGCCATCACGGCCGCCTTTGAGCACTACACCTCCATTTTTGGAGACCTGACGCTGGAACGCATGGACCAGGCAGGTGACTGGTTTGCAGGCGCCGAAGAACCGCTCAAAACCCTCTGGCGCTGGCATGCCGCCGAAGAGTCTGAACACAAATGCGTGGCGTTTGACCTGTACCAGCGCTTGGGCGGCAACCACACTTGGCGCATGCGCTGGTTCTGGTATGTGACGATCCAGTTTGCCACCGACGTGGTCCGACAGACCGTGAACAATCTCTGGCATGACAAGACCTTGTTCAAGCCCAGCACCTGGTGGTCGGCCAGCAAGTTCCTGTTCGGTCGCCACGGCATGGTCTGGCGTGTGGCCAAGCCCGTTTGGGAATACACCCGCAAAGACTTTCACCCGATGCAGGTGGGCCACCCCACGCAAGCGGGCGACTGGCTGACGAGTCACGCTGACCAGTGGTCAGCCGTGGGCGCCGCCAAAGCCTGAACACGTCTCGAGGCTGTCAGGCCGTCACCATGTCCCGAACCCATTCGGGCAAGTTGACGGCTTTTTGATTGGGGAAATTCACCCAAATGGTGGTGGCACCACCCGCCGAATAAATCACACCCGGCTGGTCGGTGCGCTCCAAGGTGCACCA
>CANBTZ010000164.1 GCA_947372495.1 Comamonadaceae bacterium
TGCAGATCTGGATGCAAGTTGGGAATAATGAAATGATCCAAACTGAATCTCGACTGGAAGTTGCCGACAACACCGGCGCGAAATCTGTCCTCTGCATCAAGGTGCTGGGCGGATCTAAGCGCCGCTATGCAAGTGTTGGCGACATCATCAAAGTTAGCATCAAAGAAGCCGCTCCACGTGGTCGCGTCAAAAAAGGCGAGATTTACAGTGCTGTGGTGGTTCGCACTGCCAAGGGCATTCGCCGTGGCGATGGCTCCCTCATCAAATTCGACGGCAACGCAGCAGTGTTGCTGAACGCCAAGTTGGAGCCTATCGGCACCCGCATCTTCGGCCCGGTCACGCGTGAACTGCGTACCGAGAAGTTCATGAAGATCGTGTCTTTGGCTCCTGAAGTGCTCTAAGAGGACGCGCCATGAACAAGATCGTAAAAGGCGACGAAGTCATCGTGATCACCGGACGTGACAAGGGTAAGCGCGGCAAAGTGTCGTTGCGTGCCAGTGATTCACACGTGGTGATTGACGGTATCAACATCGTCAAAAAACATGCCAAGCCAAACCCCATGAAGGGCACCAACGGCGGCATCATCGAAAAGGCCATGCCGATTCACCAATCCAACGTGGCGATTTTCAACGCCGCTTCTGGCAAGGCTGATCGCGTGGGCATCAAGCAACTGGCTGACGGCAAGCGTGTGCGCGTGTACAAGTCCAGTGGCGAAGAAATCAAGGTGGCATAAACATGGCACGTTTTCAAGAACTCTATCGCGACAAAATCGCTGCTGAGCTGACTGCCAAATTTGGCTACAAGTCGCCCATGCAGGTGCCTCGCATCACCAAGATCACTCTGAACATGGGTGTGAGCGAAGCTGTGGCTGACAAAAAGGTCATGGACAACGCAGTCGGTGACTTGACCAAGATTGCAGGTCAAAAGCCTGTGGTGACCAAGGCGAAGAAAGCCATTGCGGGTTTCAAAATCCGCGAGATGCAGCCCATCGGTTGCATGGTGACTTTGCGCGGCGTGCAGATGTATGAATTCCTGGACCGTTTCGTGACCGTGGCTTTGCCCCGGGTTCGTGACTTCCGTGGTATTTCTGGTCGTGCCTTCGATGGCCGCGGCAACTACAACATCGGCGTCAAAGAGCAGATCATCTTCCCTGAAATTGAGTACGACAAAGTTGACGCTTTGCGCGGCCTGAATATCAGCATCACTACAACGGCCAAGTCTGACGAAGAGTGCAAAGCACTTTTGGCAGCTTTCCGCTTCCCCTTCAAGAACTGAGGTGTCACGTGGCTAAAGTAGCTTTGATCGAGCGTGAGCTCAAGCGTGAAAAACTGGCAGCCAAGTACGCGAAAAAATACGCGGAACTGAAAGCGGTTGCCAATGATTTCAAGCGCAGCGATGAAGAGCGCGCAGAAGCCCGTCTGGGTCTGCAAAAGCTTCCGCGCAACGCCAACCCCACTCGCCAGCGCAACCGTTGTGAAATCACCGGTCGTCCACGTGGCACATTCCGTCAATTTGGTCTGGGCCGCGCCAAGATCCGTGAACTTGCCTTCCAAGGCAATATTCCGGGCGTGACCAAGGCCAGCTGGTAATCGGCAGGAGAGATACAACATGAGCATGAGTGATCCCATTGCCGATCTGTTGACCCGCATCCGCAACGCACAGATGGTCGCTAAGACCAGCGTGTCGGTGCCTTCTTCCAAAGTGAAGGTGGCCATCGCCCAAGTGCTGAAAGATGAAGGCTACATTGACGGCTTCCAAATCAAGTCCAACGACGGCAAGTCCGAGTTGGAAATCGCCCTGAAGTACTACGCTGGCCGTCCGGTCATCGAGCGTATTGAGCGTGTGAGCCGTCCTGGCCTGCGCGTGTACAAAGGCTGCGATGCCATTCCTCAGGTCCAAAATGGCCTGGGCGTTGCTATCGTCACCACTCCCAAGGGCGTGATGACCGACCGCAAAGCGCGCGCAGCCGGTGTCGGCGGCGAAGTGCTGTGCTACGTCGCTTAAAGGGAGAATAAGAATGTCCCGAGTAGGAAAAATGCCTGTGACCATCCCCGCTGGCGTGGATGTGTCCATCAAACAAGACCAAATCAGCGTCAAAGGCACAGGTGGCCAACTGGTCATCGCGGCCAACCCGCTGGTGAACGTCAACAACGAAGGCGGCAAGCTGAGCTTTGTGCCTGCCAACGATTCGCGTGAAGCCAATGCCATGAGCGGCACCTTGCGTCAGCTGGTGAACAACATGGTGACTGGCGTGACCAAAGGTTTCGAGAAGAAGCTGAACTTGATCGGTGTGGGCTACAAAGCCGCAGCGTCTGGTGCCAAGCTGAACCTGGCCGTTGGTTATTCACACCCAGTCAACATCGACATGCCTGCTGGCATCACGGTGGCCACTCCGACCGCGACTGAAATCGTGATCAAGGGTGCTGACCGTCAACGTGTTGGCCAAATTGCTGCTGAGATCCGTGCTGTTCGTCCTCCTGAGCCTTACAAAGGCAAGGGCATCCGTTATTCGGATGAGAAGATCACGATCAAAGAGACCAAGAAGAAATAAGGAGCTGCATCATGTTGACCAAGAAAGAGCAGCGTCTCCGTCGTTCACGTCAAACCCGCATCCGCATTGCCCAGCAAGGCGTGGCCCGTTTGAGTGTCAATCGCACCAATTTGCACATTTACGCCAGCGTTATTTCTGGCTGCGGCACCAAAGTGTTGGCCAGCGCCTCCACTGCAGAAGCCGATGTGCGCAAAGAACTTGGCGCGTCCGGCAAAGGTGGTAACGCCGCTGCCGCTCAACTGATCGGCAAGCGCATTGCCGAGAAGGCCAAAGCCGCTGGTGTTGAGAAAGTCGCATTTGACCGTGCTGGTTTTGCCTACCACGGCCGCGTCAAGGCTCTGGCCGACGCAGCCCGTGAAGCTGGCCTGCAGTTCTAATCGGATCGGAATTTCAAATGGCTAAATTTCAAGCAAAAACGCAAGGCGACGGTCCAGAAGACGGTCTGCGCGAAAAGATGATCGCGGTCAACCGCGTTACCAAGGTGGTCAAGGGTGGCCGTATCCTGGGTTTCGCAGCGTTGACAGTGGTGGGTGATGGCGATGGTCGCATCGGCATGGGCAAAGGCAAGTCGAAAGAAGTGCCTGCAGCTGTGCAGAAGGCCATGGAAGAAGCCCGTCGCAACCTGAAAAAGGTTGCGCTCAAGAACGGCACGATCCATCACGCAGTGATGGGTCACCATGGCGCAGCACGTGTGATGATGGCTCCGGCACCTAAAGGTACCGGCATCATCGCAGGTGGCCCCATGCGTGCGGTCTTTGAAGTGGTTGGTATCACCGACATCGTGGCCAAGAGCCACGGTTCGTCCAACCCCTACAACATGGTTCGCGCCACTTTGGACGCACTGGCCAATTGCACAACTGCCTCGGAAGTGGCAGCCAAGCGTGGCAAGTCGGTCGAAGAAATCTTCGCCTGAACTGGAGACGCAACATGTCTACACAAATCACTGTAAAAGTCCAGCTGGTTCGCAGCCCCATCGGCTGCAAGCAGTCACACCGCGACACCGTGCGTGGTCTGGGTCTGCGCAAGCTCAACAGCGTCAGCGAATTGCAGGACACTCCTGCAGTGCGCGGCATGATCAACAAGATCGCCTACTTGGTCAAAGTTCTCTGAGAGACCGATGATGGAACTCAATAGCATCAAACCTGCAGCCGGCTCCAAGCACGCTGCACGCCGTGTTGGCCGTGGTATCGGTTCGGGTCTGGGTAAGACCGCCGGCCGTGGCCACAAAGGTCAAAAATCCCGTTCGGGTGGCTACCACAAAGTGGGCTTCGAAGGCGGTCAAATGCCTTTGCAGCGCCGTCTGCCCAAGCGCGGTTTCAAGTCTCATCTGCTGAAGTACAACGCAGAAATCACCTTGTCCACCCTGAGCGATCTGGGTCTGGCCGAAGTGGACGTGTTGGCACTCAAGCAAGCGGGCCTCGTGTCCCAGATTGCCAAAGTGGTCAAAGTCATCAAGTCCGGTGAGCTCACCAAAGCCGTCAAGTTGACTGGCATTGGCGCTACTGCTGGTGCCAAAGCTGTCATCGAGGCAGCTGGCGGCTCCGTGGCCTGAATGTTGGTGAAAGAGCAAGTCCGTGGCAACCAGCGCTAATTCAACAGCCAAGTCAGGCAAGTACGGTGACCTCAGTCGCCGGCTGGTCTTCTTGCTGCTCGCGCTGGTGGTCTATCGCACTGGGGCGCATATCCCTGTGCCGGGCATTGACCCTGATCAGCTCAAGCAGTTGTTCAATGGCCAGCAAGGCGGCATTTTGAGCCTGTTCAACATGTTCTCGGGTGGTGCCTTGTCGCGCTTCACCGTGTTCGCGTTGGGCATCATGCCTTACATCTCTGCGTCCATCGTGATGCAGTTGCTGACTTATGTGTTGCCCGCTTTCGAGCAACTCAAAAAAGAAGGCGAAGCTGGCCGTCGCAAAATCACTCAGTACACACGTTTCGGCGCTTTGGCGCTGGCAGTGTTCCAGTCACTGGGCATTGCCATGGCATTGGAAGCTTCAGCAGGTTTGGTGATTCACCCCGGCTTTGGTTTCCGCATGACCGCGGTGGTCAGCCTGACAGCTGGCACGATGTTCCTGATGTGGCTGGGTGAGCAAATCACTGAACGTGGTTTAGGCAACGGTATTTCGATCCTGATTTTTGCAGGTATCGCTGCCGGTTTGCCCAACGCCATGGGCGGCTTGTTCGAGTTGGTTCGCACGGGTGCAATGGGACCTTTGGTTTCGATCTTCATTCTCGCACTGGTGGTCCTTGTGACTTACTTTGTGGTGTTTGTTGAACGTGGCCAGCGCAAAATTCTCGTGAATTACGCACGCCGTCAGGTGGGCAACAAGGTCTACGGCGGTCAGTCGTCGCACTTGCCGCTCAAGCTGAACATGGCCGGTGTGATTCCTCCGATCTTTGCTTCGTCGATCATTTTGTTGCCTGCAACAGTGATCAACTGGTTCAGCTCGGGTGAAACCACCAACCCTGTCGTCGCGTTTTTCAAAGATGTGGCTTCTGCCTTGACACCAGGTCAACCGATCTATGTCATGTTTTACGCAGCGGCCATCATCTTCTTCTGCTTCTTCTATACGGCGTTGGTTTTCAACAGCCGAGAAACAGCGGACAACTTGAAGAAAAGCGGTGCATTCATCCCCGGGATTCGTCCTGGTGACCAAACTGCCCGCTACATTGACAAGATTTTGTTGAGGTTGACTTTGGTCGGTGCTGCTTACATTACTTTTGTGTGTTTGCTGCCCGAGTTCCTGATCTTGAAATACAATGTTCCGTTTTATTTCGGCGGAACATCGCTGATGATCATTGTGGTCGTCACCATGGATTTCATGGCGCAGGTCCAAAACTACCTGATGTCTCAACAGTACGAGTCGCTTTTGAAGAAGGCGAGCTTCAAGTCCTGATGGATTTGGAAAAAGAATTTCTGCGCCGCACGCGGGGCAACCATTCCAACCAGACTCATGAGTTTGGTTAAACGTAGAGTTTTAGGAGAAAACCATGAGAGTTTCGGCTTCGGTCAAGAAAATTTGCCGCAACTGCAAGATCATTCGCCGTAAAGGCGTTGTTCGCGTGATCTGCACAGATCCACGTCACAAACAGCGTCAAGGCTGATTGCACTAGTTTTAGAGGACGAAAATGGCACGTATCGCTGGCATCAACATTCCGCCGCACAAACATACTGAAATTGGCCTGACCGCCATCTTTGGTATTGGTCGCACTCGCGCACGCAAAATTTGCGAAGCATGCGACATTGCTTATTCCAAAAAGATCAAAGATCTGACCGACGGTGATTTGGAAAAAATCCGCGATCACATCGCTGAATTCACCATTGAAGGTGACCTGCGTCGTGAAACCACCATGAACATCAAGCGTTTGATGGACATCGGTTGCTACCGTGGTTTCCGTCATCGTCGCGGTCTGCCCATGCGTGGTCAGCGCACACGTACCAATGCCCGTACCCGCAAGGGTCCGCGCAAGGGCGCGGCAGGACTGAAAAAATAATCAGGATTGAGAAACCATTATGGCAAAAGCACCATCGAACAGCGCAGCTCAGCGTGTCCGCAAAAAAGTCCGCAAGAACATTGCTGACGGCATCGCACACGTTCACGCTTCGTTCAACAACACCATCATCACGATCACCGATCGCCAAGGCAACGCCTTGTCGTGGGCTTCTTCGGGTGGCCAGGGTTTCAAAGGTTCACGCAAGTCGACACCTTTCGCAGCTCAGGTCGCATCTGAAGTGGCTG
>CANBTZ010000165.1 GCA_947372495.1 Comamonadaceae bacterium
AACATGGCCAGCGCCATCATCGGCGGCCTGATCCGCCAAGGCATGACGCCCGATCAGATCACCGTGGTCGAGCCCTTTGCCGACACCGCTGACAAGCTGAAAACAGACTTTGGCATCACCGCCCTGCCCGCCGCAGGCCCGGCACTGGCGCAGGCCAGCCTGGTGGTGTGGGCGGTCAAGCCACAGGTGTTCAGCGAAGCCGCCGCCCCAGTCAAGGCCCACACGCTGCAAGCCCTGCACCTGTCGGTGGCCGCAGGCATCCGCACCGACAGCATCGGCCGCTGGCTGGGCACCGAGCGCGTGGTGCGCTCCATGCCCAACACCCCGGCCCTGGTGGGCCAGGGCATGACCGCGCTCTACCCCTGCCCGGCCGTCACGGCCCACGACAAGGCCCTGGTCGAAAAAGTCATCGGCACCACGGGCCAGTTCCTGTGGGTGACCCAAGAGTCGCATCTGGACGCCGTCACCGCGCTGTCGGGCTCTGGCCCCGCTTATGTATTCTTCTTCCTCGAAGCCATGACCGAAGCGGGCGTGGGCATGGGCCTGAGCGCCGAGCAGGCCTATCAGCTGGCGGTGGCCACTTTTGCCGGAGCGTCATCGCTGGCCGCTGCGTCTGCCGAACCGGCCGAAGTCCTGCGCCAGCGCGTCACCTCCAAGGGTGGCACCACCTACGCGGCCATCACGGCGATGGTAGCCGCAGGCATCAAACCCGCTTTTGTCAAAGCCATGCAGGCCGCAGAACAACGCGCCCGCGAGCTGGGCGACGAATTCGGCAAGGCCTGATCAGAAGCCGTAGCCGAGCACCACCCCCGCGAACACGCTGAACCCCAGCCAGTGGTTCAGCCGAAAGGCCTTGAAGCAGCCTTCGCGGGTGCGCTGGCGAATCAGCCCAAAGTGCCAAACCACCTGGGCAGCCGCCACGGCCCAACCCAAAGCAAACAGCGGGCTCTGGCGCGGCACAGGCAACAGTGCGGCCCAGACCACCAGATAGGCCCCATAAAACCCCATGATGGCGGGCACATCCTTGTCGCCCAGGGTGATGGCCGAGGTTTTCATGCCAATCCGCAGGTCATCATCGCGGTCCACCATGGCGTACTCGGTGTCGTAGGCCAGCACCCAAAACAGGTTGCCCAACAGCAAGCCCCAAGCCAGCAGCGGCACATCACCCTGCACTGCCGCAAAAGCCATCGGAATGCCAAAGCTGAAGGCCACACCCAGCACCGCCTGGGGCATGGACACGTGGCGCTTGGCGTAGGGGTACATCAGCGTCACCGCCAGGGCCGCAAATGACCACTGGATGGTGGCGGCGTTGGTGGTCAGCACCAGCGCAAAAGCGCACAGGGCCAGCACCGCGCCCACCAGCAAGGCTTCGCGCGTGCCGATGCGCCCGCTGGTGACGGGTCGCTCGGCGGTGCGCTTGACGTGCTTGTCAAAGTCACGGTCGGCCACATCGTTGATGCAGCAACCCGCGCTGCGCATCAGGACGGTGCCCAGCGTGAACACCACGATCAGGTGCCAACCCGGAAAGCCCCCGGCCGCCACCCACAAAGCGGCCAGCGATGGCCACAGCAAGAGCAGCCAGCCCGCAGGGCGGTTCCAGCGGATCAGGTCGAGGTAAAGCTGGAGTTTGTCGCGCATGTTGCCGATTTTAGAAGCCCCGTGTGCATCGCCTCTGTAGGAGCCGCGCCCTCGCGGCGATGGTGCACCTTGCTGCTGCGGTCCGATCGCGACGGGGGCGTCGCTCCCACAAACAGCCCAGGTCAGGAAAGCCGCGTGACACCCGGCAGTGCACAAGCGTAGATCGCGTTGCGCACGGCGGCGATCGCTTCGTAACGGGTGAAGCTGCGCCGCCACACCAGCACCACGCGGCGCGTGGGGGGCGGGCCGCCTTGCGGGTCCACCACGGGCAAGTAGCGCACGGGCGCGTCTTGCCAGCCGGACTTGGCGGGTTGTTCGGGCACCGACAAACGGGGCACCAGCGTCACCCCCATGCCCGCGGCCACCATGTGCTTGATGGTTTCGAGCGACGAGCCTTCAAAAGTCTTGCGGATGCCCTCGGCCTGGCTCGCGTAACGGGCGAACTCGGGGCACACCTCCAGCACGTGGTCGCGAAAGCAATGGCCATTGCCCAGCAAGAGCATGGTCTCGTTTTTGAGTTGCTCGGTGGTGATGGACGTCTGCGACGCCAGCGCATGGTTCACAGGCAGCGCCGCCATGAACGGCTCGTCGTACAGCGGTGCGATCGCCAGGCCCGCGTCCGGAAACGGTTCGGCCAAGATGGCGCAGTCGATCTCGCCCGTGCGCAGCATCTCGAGCAGGCGCACGGTGAAATTCTCTTGCAGCATCAGCGGCATTTGTGGGATGTCCGAGATGATCTGGCGCACCAAGTCCGGCAGCAAATAAGGGCCGATGGTGTAGATCACACCCAGCCGCATCATGCCCGCCAACGGGTCTTTGCCGCGCTTGGCGATTTCTTTGATCTCGGCCGCTTGCTCCAACACGCTTTGCGCCTGTCGAACGATCTCTTGCCCGAGCGGCGTCACGGTCACTTCGCCCGCCGTGCGCTCAAACAACTTGACCTCCAGCTCCTCTTCGAGCTTCTTGATCGCCAGCGACAGCGTGGGCTGCGACACATGGCAAGCCTCGGCGGCTTTGCCAAAGTGCTTTTCGCGGGCAACGGCCACGATGTATTTGAGCTCGGTCAGGGTCATGGTGCTGGGTTCTTTGGGGTATTGTGACGGATGCCGAATCGGTTTTATAATCGACGCAAAATCCCCTCGCAGTGTCATTGAGTTGGCTCGGCTTGGGGCGAAAAAGCCACCTCCGGGTGGCTTTTTCATTAGGGCGACAGGGGGACAACTTTTAAGCACAACCGTCGGAATCCCCAGCCCGTGCAGATGTCGTTGCCATCACCGCATTGCGCGTTTCGGTGCTTGCACCACCTCTGAGATCATCATTGCCCCCTGACCCGTTCATGCGGTTAGCGTTGTCCCTCACCACATAACATTGGTCATCACCTGCGGTGCCTTGCTGCACCACTTTGCCCATCACATCGGCCACGCCCCAGGTGGTGCCGTCGGCAAACACCATGTCATCCACCTGGTAGTCTGCACTGTAGAAGTAATACTGCACAGTCAGTCGGTCGCCATGACCCAGGTCGATGATCAAGTCATCGACCTGCGCCCCCGTGCCTCGCGAGAGTTGCACCTGCGCAGCCGTGATGACCGCACCAAAGCGAATGGCATCGTGCTGGCTACTGTCCAAATCGAGCACAACGTACTGCCCGTTGTGTTGATGGTGTGGGTGTCTTTGCCTTCACCCTTTCGTTGTTGACGTCGGGGCGATTCAATAGAACAACATGCACGAAGCTGCTTAATGCATGAGCAGTGCCTCAGGCATCCACCATGCCACCATCGCACCCACACACAAAAATGGCCCGAACGGGATCGGGCGTGTGCCCGTGCGCATGCACAAACCCACAACACTGCCCAAGACCGAGGCCAGAAAAAAAATGCCAGGCAAAGCCATCCAGCCCAACCACGCCCCCATGGCCGCCAGCAATTTGAAGTCGCCATAACCCATGCCTTCCCGACCAGTGAACATCAAGAACACTTTGGCAACACACCATGGCATCAAATACCCGACCATCACACCAATCACCGCATCGTGGATTGAAACGCGATCAGTCCCCTTGATCAGCGCCACCATCAGGCCCAGCCACAGCAAGCTCAAAGTGCCTTGATCAGGCAAAAACTGGGTCTGTGCGTCAACAACCGCCAACACCAAAAGCGCCAAAACAAAGACACCCCAACACAATGCAGCGACGCCAGCACCCCAACGGTACACCACCATGAAAAACAGCAACGCTGTCAAAAACTCGACCAGAGGGTACTGCCAACTGATGCATGTGTTGCACCCTCGGCATCTGCCTCTTTGCAGCAAAAAACTCAACAAAGGCACATTCTCGTACCAGCGCAGCGGATGGAAACACAGGGGGCAGTGCGAACCAGGGAAGGCCAAGTCATAGCGCGCAGGTAACTCCGGTACGGTACTCTTGGCCGAAGCACCCGTGCCTTGCGTTTCAAGTTCCCACTGACGCATCAGCATGCGTGGCCAACGATAGACCACCACATTCAAGAAGCTGCCAAACAGCAGCCCCGCCACGACCGCAAGAAAAAGCAAAAACTGTTGGTCAGTGGACCACGTCATCGTGCTCACCTATGACAAAGTGCTGACTTGCGTTCTCACCACTGAAGATACGAACCTGCACCGGAATGACAAAGCGGTGCGAGTAGGTCAGCATGTGCATGAAACCCGGCTGCCTGTATTGCATGATGTAAGCCCCCATATTGGCATAGGCACACTGAACCTTACCCAGTAAGGCCACCTCGTTCTCGTTGGAAAGGTGTCCGATGAAAAAATTTTCGGTTTGCGACAGCAATTCAGGATTGACAGTAGAAGGCGACTGCGTCGAGTACACAATGCCAATGTGGAACTTGGCGCCCTCTTTGGCGAATCGGGAATAAATGTCTGTCACTTTGCCCGGCTCGCTCGGAGGAAAGATCATGTGCGCTTCTTCAAAATAAAGCTGAATGAAGCGATCCGCCAACTGGTTGGTCACGAATTTTGCTTCCTGATGCCTGAAGACGGCCACAGACAATGTTCTGGAGAAGAATCGAAGCACGGTTTCATTGGCACTGCCCAGGTCCATGATGATGGTTTGCCCATCGTCTAGCGCGCGAATGATGTCATTCTCAAAATCTGTCGCCGTAGCCGAATGGTATGGCATGCATGAGGACAGCACCTTGGGGCCAGGTCCAACTTCAGGCGCAATGAAGCGTGCGGCCATGGCCTCGTCCTTGTCCACGAGCGACACCCCCATTTCTGTCAAATTGGGGTCATTGCTGTACTGTTGAATAAATTTGCAATAGATCACCATCTCCTTGACCAACTCCTCCATGCTCGACGGCAAATGAGGAATGACCCGACCCTCTATGGCCTGGTACATGGCCATTCTGAGGTTGTTGGAAAAGCCAGTTGAAAACAAATCATTGCGCTTCCACCGGCTTTGCGTGAGGTCCAGCAAATGCGCCTCAGAAAACTGAAATCCTGCAATGGCCAAGGCGGTCCAGACCAAATGGATTTTCCGCAAAATCTTTTGTGATCTGAAACTGGGCACCTCGTTTAAAGCGAAATGGACGAAATCTGGAAATTCCATTTGAAGGAAGAACTGGAGTTCCTCATTAGCCGACAGGCTTTCGTCCAGCAACTCCGACATGACGCGGTTGAAATCGCGGGTGCGCTCAAAAAAGTTGTACCGGATGTATTTGCGGTTGTGGCCCATGTGGGCGTCTGAAGGCCGCTGCGCCAGATAGTAGACCTGACAACGATCATGGTACAAGGTCGCAATCGAAGTGTTACCGTCCTGAGGGTTGTCATTGGCGTATTCACCGTTGACGTCAAACACCAGCTGCCCGACATTTTTTTCCTTGGCCGTCATGGCCATCATGCTCTCCAGTACCAGCTTGACCGCATTGGATTTGCCCAGGCGGGTCTTGCCAAACATCGCGGTCCGCTTGCCCCGGATGTCAGGTACGTGGATGTTGACAGGACAACTGCTGTCGGTCACGAACTCAGACTCGGCACGCCTGAGCGATCCAAAATTCACCTTGAAACCATTGCCCAATGTGCCATTCACAATGAAATTCAAAATTTCGGGGGATGGCAAAAAAATGTGCCAATTGCTGGGCCCCAGAATATGTCCGATGTCATTGCTGTAATGCGATCGGATGCCATCAGCATTCAGATGGAAGCGTCCCAACAGCTCGAAGTCGACCACCATCTGGATCGCCTCATGGTCAGGATCGGTCCTTTTGGCACCCACCTCCTGGCTTTCATAATTCCGCAAACGCCCCACCAGCAGCTCGTCAGTCACCCACTCCTGGGTGGCAGGCCGGACACCAGAGCGCAAAAAAACTTTGGTACGAACCAACACGACCAGTGCACCCAGGATCAAGGAATGATCGGGCATGGCCGCCAATGCTTCCTGCCGCAACCAGACCCTGGCCAGTCCATTCGTGAGCCGGGAAGTGGGCCCCAGGT
>CANBTZ010000166.1 GCA_947372495.1 Comamonadaceae bacterium
ACACCCGTGATGTGCCATACACCTACAAGGGCGAGACCACCATCATTCCGGCAGTAACGGCAGATTTTTGCCCCGCGTGCGATGAGTCCATTACAGACTTGGAAGAAACCGACCGAGTCATGCGTGAGATGCATGCATTCAACAAACAAGTGAATGCAGCCATTGTTGACCCGGGATTCATCATCAGTGTTCGCAAAAAACTAGACCTCGGCCAGCGCGAGGCCGCAGAAATCTTTGGCGGCGGCGTCAATGCCTTCTCCCGTTACGAGAACGGCAAGACCAAGCCGCCACTGGCCTTGGTGAAACTGTTCAAGCTGTTAGATCGACACCCTGACCTGCTGAGCGAAGTCAGAGCCATCTGAGACAGTCGCCGCTGCCATCAACGCAGGTAGCTGCGCCGCAGGCTCAAAAACGGTTTTTCGATCAGCTGATAGGTGAACGCGGCCATCAGCATCACCAGGGGGAGCACGCACACGGCGCCGGTCAAGATGGTGTCCAGCCGCTCCAGGCCCGTGAAGGGCACCACGCCCGCATGTTTGTTGTAGGCGGCCAGCACCAGGTTGTGGAACACATAGGTTGAGAAGCTGATGGCGCCCATGGCGGCCAGGGCGCGGTCCACCCGGGCCTTGACGGCTTCAGGCCCAGGCCAGCGCAGCTGCAGGTACGCCCACACAAAGCCGCCCCACAGCGCACCTTCTATCAGCGGCCAAACGGTCCACAACGGGCTTTTGAGTTCGGCAAAGCCCACTTGCAGGCTGAACAGGTGCAAGCCCCCCAGCACCAGAGCGCTGACAGGCAGCAGCCACAGCCAGTGCAGGCCAGGCTGTGCCGCTGGGGTGTCTTTGCCCTGCGCCAGCCAGAGGCGCCCCAGCAGCATGCCCACCACAAATTGGTCCAGCCGGCCAAACAGGGTTTCGTAGGCAATGAAACGCACCTCGCCCGAAGCGGCAAACACCAGCGCCCGCAGCACAAACAACAGGCCCAGCACGCCCACCAGGTAGCGGCTGCCGTAGCGGCGGGCAAACAGGATCAGGAACGGGAAGATCAGGTAGAACTGCAGCTCGACCCAGATGGTCCACATTTGCTGGAAGTAAGGCGACAGGCCAATGGTTTCAGAGCGGAAGGGCATGAGCCAGCCCAGCAGTTGCAAAAAGCCGTAGTTGCGGTGGTCGTTGTAGGTGCTGATGAGCAGCTGCAGGCAGGCGGCCACGATCAGCAGCGGGTAGATGCGGATGATGCGGTTGCGGATGAAGCCGCCGTAGTCGATGTCTTTGTGCCCGGCAATGACGGTGAAGATGAAGCCGCTGATGACCATGAACAGCGCGATGCCTGTGTGGCCTTCGTCGATCAGGCTGACCAGGGGGTTGGCGCTGCGCAGGTCGCCCTGGGTGTGGTGAAAGAAGTGGAACAGCACCACCAGACTGGCCGCCAAAAAGCGCAGGTGGTCGAGTCGGCTCAGGTAGGGGTGTTGCTGGGTGTGCATGGTGGGCGGTGCCGTGGGGGCCTCAGGGGCGGATCTTGTGCAGGTCGACCTGCCCGGTGTGTGCAATGAATTCGCGCCAGGCTTGGGGCCGTGTTTGCAGCGCTTGCAGCATGGCCTCGGTGGGGTGGCCGCCGGGCAGGTTGTCAAACCAGGCGTCGAGTGCAAAGCGGTGAAAGAACGGGTACGGCTTGGTCAGTGCGTAGCGTGCCAGTTGCTCGCGCAGGGGCTCGGTTTGCGCTGCAAACTCCGGAAAGACCTGCAGCAGCTCGGCGTCAGGCAGGGCCAGGTAGTGGCGCAAGATGCGGGCGCGCTCCCAGGCGTCGCGCACGATGACTTCGGGCCGCCCGGCGCTGGCGTTTTGCAGGCCATCGCGTACCCGGAATGCGGTCAGCGCTTGGGGCATGACGTGCAGCCCGGTGTGGCTGGCCAGGCGTATCCACATGTCGAGGTCGGGCACTTGCGCCAGGCGTGGGTCGTACAGGCCGAGCCGCTCATAGACTTCACGGCGGATCAGCACCGTGGGGTGGCACAGGGCGTTGCCTTCGTCAAAGAAGTGCCGCAGCCACTGGTGGCGTGTGCGCTCGCCAGCCACAAAGGCGTTGTGGTCGCGGTGCGCCGGGTCGTCAAAGACTTCGCCTTGTTCGTTGATGAACGCAGGCAAGCCAAACACGGCGCCCACTTGCGGGTGCGCTTGCAGGTAGGCCAGTTGTTGGCCCAGCTTGCCAGGCAAGAAGTAGTCGTCGGAGTTGAGCACCGCGATGAAGCGGCCACGGGCGCGCAAGATCGCATCGTTGAGTGCGATGCAGGCGCCCCGGTTGTGCGGCAACACCTTGAGGCGGATGCGTGGGTCTTGCAGCGCCTGGATGCGGGCGACGGTTTCGTCGCTGGAGCCGTCGTCGGTGACGACGATTTCAAAGTCCTGAAAGTCTTGGTCGAGCACGCTTTGCAGGCAGGCCTGCACATAAGCCTGGTGGTTGTAGCTGGCCACCACCACACTGATGAGGGGGCGTTTGCGCAGCCCCAGTCGATCGAGCAGGCTCATGGGTGTTGCAGGCTGTAGACGATGGCGTCGCAGATGCGGTGCACGTCGTCAGCACTCAGGCCGCCGTGCAGGGGCAGCGACAGCACCTCGGACGCCACGCGGTGCGCGTTGGGCAGTCGGCGCGGGTCGGCCGAGGGCAGGTGGCGGTAGCAGTCGTAGTCACTGCACAGGGGGTAAAAGTATTTGCGCGTGATGATGTTGAAGCGCTTGAGCCGCTGGTGCAGTGCGTTGCGGTCGCAGCCCGCTTGGGCCGCATTGACGCGCAAGATCAGGTACTGGTGGCTGTCACTGGCGTTGGCGGGCATGCGCAGCAGGCGCACACCGGGCACGGGGTGCAGGCGCTCGGTGTAGATGTCACGCACAGCCTGGCGGCGCTGTTTTTCTGCATCCACATGCTGCAGCACCAGCAGGCCCAGCGCGGCTTGCAGTTCGTTCATCTTGCCGTTGATGCCGGGCAGCAGGACTTCTTCTTCGTTTTTGATGCCGAAGTTTTTGAGCAGGTCGACTTGTTTTTTGAGGTCGGGGTCGGCCATGCACAGAGCGCCGCCTTCGGCGCTGTGAAACAGTTTGGTGGCATGGAAGCTGAGCATGGTGGCGTCACCGTGCTGCACGATGGGCTGGCCATCGAGCTGGGTGCCAAAGGCGTGCGCACCGTCATAAATGACCTTGAGCTGGCGCGTGCGGGCCAGGGTGTCGATGGCGTGCACGTCGCAGGGCATGCCGTACACGTGCACCCCCAAGATGGCCGAGGTCTGGTCGCTCAGGTTGTGCTCGATGCTGGCGGGGTCGATGCACAGGGTGTCGGGGTCGATGTCGGCAAACACCGGGGTGGCTTTGTTCCAGGCCAGCACATGCGGCGTGGCCGCAAAGGTGAACGGTGTGGTGATGACTTCGCCCTTGACTTGCAGGGCTTGGCAAGCCACCAACAAAGCCAGTGTGCCGTTGTTGAACAAGCTCAAGTGGGGGGTGCGCAGGTAATTGCACAGCGCTTGCTCGAGTGCTTGGTGCTGGCTGGCGCCGTTGGTCAAAAACCCCGATTGCCAGATTTGAGCCAAGCTTTGGGTGTAGTCGGCCAACGGGGGCAGCACGGGCCGGGTGACGTAGACGGGTTGGTCAAACGCTTTGGGCGCTTGGTTAGAAAAATTCATTCAGAAAGTATATTACTTGGCCTTGGCGGGCACGCCGACGGCGGTGACCCCTTCAGGCAGCGGGCGTGTCACCACGGCCCCGGCCCCCACGGTCACGCGGGAGGCAATGGCCACATTGGGAATGACGGTGGCGCTGGCGCCGAGTTCGCAGTCATCGCCAATTTGCACCCCACCACAGAGCCGTACGCCGGGCCCAAGACTGACGCAGTCGCCCGTCACGGTGTCGTGGCTGAGGGTACAGGCCAGGTTGATGCTGGCGTGTTGGCCCACCTGAACCTGGGTGCTGATGCACGCCTGCGCAAAAACCACACTGCCCTGCCCCACTTGGGCGCTGGGCGCGACCCAGGCCAGCGGGTGAACCAGCGTGGCAAAGCGCAGCAGAGGGTTGGCCCGCTGCAGCCGCTGGGTGATCTGGCGGCGAATGGCGGGGTTGCCCACGGCCACGACGCCCCAGACGTCGGGGTGCGCCAGCCACCAGTCCATGCCGCCCAGCACCGGGCCAGGCAAGGGGCTGGGGTTGCGGGTGGTGGCATGGTCGTCCACCACAAAGCCTTGCAGCGCCCAGGTGCCGGGTTGGCGGGCTTCGATGTCGGCCACCAGTTGGGCTACTTCGCGGGCGTGGCCCCCGATGCCCCAGATGACGATGGGGTTCATGACGCTGCCTTTCGAAGGATGGCCTGACGGGTGGTGATTTGCCGCTCGGGGGCGTACAGGGTGCGGGTCAGGCGCTGGCACGCGCTGGCGACCTGGCTGAGTTGCTCGGGGTGGGCGGCGAGGTGCCGCACCGTGCGCTCGATCTGCTCAGGCACTGGCTCGCCATCGTGGTCAAGCAGGAAGATGGATTGCTGGTCAACGTAGCCCGGGTTTTGCTGCAGGGCGTCGGTGGCCATGATGGCGACTTCGCACAGCGCGGCTTCGACACAGGCGCCGGTCGGAAAGCCGTCAAAGTTGCCCGCGTGCAGTTGGCCCGGGCGGTTGGGCGAGATGATGAGGTCCATCTGACCGTAAAAACCGCGCAGCTGCGCGGTGGGCAGGCGGCCGTGGTACGTGATGCGCTGGTGCAAGCCCGGCACATCGAGGTCTGCAGGCGTGTGGCCTCCGCCAACGACATGCACGCGCAGTTGCGGCAGGTCTGCCAGGTTTTGCATGGCGGCCATGAACTCAGGGAAGCCTTTGTTGGCTGCGCCGGGCATGTAGCTTTCGGCCACAAAGCAGACGTCAAGCGGGTCTTTGCCTTGGCCGTAGCGGGGGCCGTGGCGGGTGAGGCCGGGGTCAAAGTAGTCGGGGTTGACCACGACACCCTGCACCATGTGCACGGGCGGCAGCTTCAAGGCATGGGTTTGCGCCAGCTGGGTCAGGTAGCGCTCCACCACGGGCTGGGTGACAACGATGTCCTTGAGCAGGGGGCTGGCCAGCACGCGCAGGAGCTTGCGGTCGCTCTCGGCGTCGCCCAGGCCCAGGCCGCCACCAGGGTAGAGGTTGAGCACAAACGGCACGCCGTGGCGGGTGAGGTCGTCCAGGTAGGCGTGGGCGTTGTTGAGGAAGGTGATGTAGGCCAGTTCGGCCCCCGCCAGCCGCTCGGGCACGTAGCTGCTGACGCGGCGGGCATGGTCTGGGTAGAGGGCTTGGTAGGGGCCGTATTGCGCGCTGAAGTCGCCCAGGGTGGACATGATTTGCAGCTGCCCAAAGGTGTGCAGATGGGCGTTGTATTCGGCCACGCGAAAACCGGTGAGCAGGTGCGGAAAGAAGTCGTCAATGATGACCCACGGCGCTTGCGCTGTGACGCTGACGCTTTGCGCGGGCTCGACCATGTCGCTGAGCGGAAAGTGCTGGCGCGGCACCACGCTGACGGTGGCCAGATGGTCTTGCCAGTCATGAAAGACGACGTCGCTGTAGTGCTGCACATCGCCAATGCTGGCCACCAGTAAGGTGAGTGCGTAATCGCCCGCATGCCACTGCACGGGGATGCTGAAGGCCACGTCAAAGATGTCACCTGGCTGCCAGTTGCGTTCGTACAGTGCTGGGTCGCAGGCGGTGTGGCCACCGATGAAGTTTTGGTTTTGTTTGTTTTTAACGTGGTACGACAGCACCAGTTGGCGACACGGTTGGTGGACACGGGCACGCACGCGCAGTTGCAGGGTGTCGCCATAGTTGGCCCGTGCCTGGCTGCCCAGCAGGCCGTTGGTGCCCCAGTGGGCGCTGAGGATTTCAACGGCGCGCGTGCCTGGGGTTTTGGCAGGCAGTTCGGGGTCGTCGGCCGCTGTGGTTTGGCCTTGCGCTTCGTTGGCGCGCAGGACCCAGTCTTGGTCGTAGGCGCGTGTGACTTCAGGGGTGGCCCCAAGCATGCGGGTCTGGCCTTTTTC
>CANBTZ010000167.1 GCA_947372495.1 Comamonadaceae bacterium
GACATGCCCATCGTGGCGGGCCTGCATGTGGGCACCTTCGCGTCGTTTGCCCGCCTCAATGGCCAGGTTCCGGTGGTGGGCGTGGTGGCCGGGCGCTGCTTTGCGGGCAACGCCGCCTTGCTCGGCTGCTCGGACGTGATCATTGCCACCAGGGACAGCAACATCGGCATGGGTGGCCCTGCCATGGTCGAGGGGGGTGGTCTGGGGGTTTACAAGCCTGAGCAGATCGGCCCGAGCGGCGTGCAGCACGGCAACGGCGTGATCGATGTGCTGGTGGAAACAGAAGCGCAGGCGGTGGCGGCAGCCCGGCATTACCTCTCGTTTTTTCAGGGCGTCCAGTCCGACTGGCGGGCGCCTCCCGCGCACGCGCTGCGCGACGTGGTGCCCGAAAACCGTTTGCGCGTGTACGACACGCGAGCCGCCATGCAGGGCACGGCCGACGTGGGCAGCCTCTTGATGCTGCGCACGGGCTTTGGCGTGGGCATCCACACGGCGCTGGCGCGCATCGAAGGCCGCCCGGTCGGCCTGATGGCCAACAACCCGCACCACCTGGGCGGTGCGATCGACGCCGATGCCGCGGACAAGGCGGCGCGCTTCATGCAGCTGTGCAACGCGCACGGCCTGCCCATCGTCAGTCTGGTGGACACGCCCGGCTTCATGGTCGGGCCCGACATCGAGACCCAAGCCCAAGTGCGGCACGTCTCGCGCATGTTCATCGCGGCGGCCCATCTGCGCGTGCCCTACCTGAGTGTGGTGCTGCGCAAAGGCTATGGCCTGGGCGCCATGGCCATGACGGCGGGCGGGTTCCACGAGCCGCTGTGCCATGTGGCCTGGCCCACAGGCGAGTTCGGTGCCATGGGGCTGGAGGGTGCGGTGCGCCTGGGCTTTCGCAAAGAACTCGAAGCGGTGCCCGAAGGCGCGGAGCGCGAGGCGCTGTTCCAGAAACTGCTGGCGCAGCAATACGAAGGAGGCAGCGCCATCAACATGGCCGCGACGCTCGAAATCGACGCCGTCATCGACCCGGCAGACACGCGCACCTGGCTGGTGGCCGGGCTGCAGGCCGGGCGGGTGACGGGCATCGATCGCCCGCTGGCCATCGACACCTGGTGAGGCCGCCCCCGCAAGGGGGTCAAAAGCGTGGCAAGTCCGGGTGCTTTATCTGCCCGGCGCGCACCAGCATCTTGCCGTACTCGGCGCAGCGGTGCAGGGTCGGAATCACCTTGCCGGGGTTGAGCAGGCCTTGCGGGTCAAAGGCGCGTTTGACGGCGAACATCTGCTCGTTTTCTTCGGGGCTGAACTGCACGCACATGCTGTTGACCTTCTCGATGCCCACACCGTGCTCGCCTGTGACGGTGCCGCCCATGGCCACGCTGGTCTCCAGGATCTCGGCACCAAACAGCTCGCAGCGGCGCAGCTGGTCGGCGTCGTTCGCATCAAACAAGATCAGCGGGTGCAGGTTGCCGTCGCCTGCGTGGAACACGTTCAGGCACTTGAGGGCGTATTTCTCTTCCATCGCTGAGATGGCTTCCAAAATGTCGGCCAGCCGCTTGCGCGGGATGGTCGAGTCCATGCACATGTAGTCGGGGCTGATGCGGCCAGACGCTGGAAAAGCGTTCTTGCGGCCGCTCCAGAATTTCATGCGCTGGGCTTCGTCGCGACTCACCGTGATGGCGGTGGCACCGCAGCCGCGCAGCACATCGCTCATGCGGCCGATTTCTTCTTCGACTTCTTCGGGCGTGCCGTCGCTCTCGCACAGCAAAATCGCGGCCGCGCTCAGGTCGTAGTCGGCGTGCACAAAGTCCTCCACGGCAGCGGTCATGGGTCCGTCCATCATCTCCAAGCCCGCCGGGATGATGCCTGCGGCAATCACAGCAGCCACCGCGTCACCGGCTTTGCGCACATCGTCAAAGCTGGCCATGATGCAGCGCGCCAATTGGGGCTTGGGCACCAGCTTGACGGTGACTTCGGTGGTCACGGCCAGCATGCCTTCGCTGCCCACCAGCACCGCCATCAGGTCGTAGCCTGAGGTGTCGAGCGCGTCACTGCCAAACTCGATGGGGTCGCCCTCGATGGTGAAGCCTTTCACTTTGAGCACGTTGTGCACCGTCAGGCCATATTTGAGGCAGTGCACGCCGCCCGAGTTTTCGGCCACGTTGCCGCCAATCGTGCAGGCGATCTGGCTCGACGGGTCGGGTGCGTAGTACAGGCCGTAGGGCGCAGCTGCCTCGCTGATGGCCAGGTTGCGCACGCCGCACTGCACGACCGCTGTGCGGCTGACCGGGTCCACGGTTTTGATTTGGTTGAATCGTGCCATCGACAGCGTCACGCCCATGCGGTGCGGCATGGCGCCGCCCGACAAGCCTGTGCCCGCGCCGCGCGCCACAACTGGCACAGCCAAGGCATGGCAGGCTTGGAGAACGGCTTGCACTTGCGCTTCGGTCTCGGGCAGGGCCACCACCAAGGGGCGCTCGCGGTAGGCGGTCAGGCCGTCGCACTCGTAGGGCGTGGTGTCTTCGGGGGTGTAAAGGATGGCGTCTGCGGGCAGAACCCGGCCCAAGGCCTGCACCACGGCGCGTTGGCGCTCGGCACGTTCGGTGGCGGTCAGTTGCTGTGTTTCGGCAGGGCTGTTGGCGCTCATGGTATTCAAAACCTTGAAAGAATGCCCAACTGTAAGCGCAAGCCCGGCTGGCAGGGCTGAAGAATCTTTGACGGGCTTGTGAATTTGAACCCAGGCGGTGCAGAAAATGTGGGAGCCCCGCCCTCGGGGCGAATACCTGCGGGCCGTTGAGGCTCTGTCGCGGCGGGGGCGCCGCTCCTACAGCAGGGGGTATTCAGGCCAGCGCGCTCTTGAGCCAGTCGGCGAAGGTCGAGCACTCCCAGCGCTCCATGGTGCCGGTGCGCCAGCACAGGTAGTGCGCATGGGGGCTGGGCACGTTGCGGTCAAACAGGCGCACGAGCTGGCCGTTTTCGAGCCAGGGCGCGCCCAGCTTGAGCCGCACCAGCGCCACGCCCAAGCCCAGGGCAGCGGCGTCGCACATCAGGCCAATGTCGTTGAAGGACGAGCCTTCCATGGGCTCGGGCCAGTCCAGATCGTTGGCGGCAAACCAGGTGCGCCAGGGCTCCAGCGGGCTGCGCAGCAGGGCCAGGCCTTCAAGCTCTTGCGGATGGCTGAAGGGGCCGTTTTCCCTTATCCAGGCGGGTGAGGCCAGGGGCGTGACCTCGTCCTTGGTCAGGCACAGGTGCTCGACGTCGGCGTAGCGCCCGGTGCCAAAGCGGATCGTCAGGTCCGCTTCTTCGGCTACCACGTCCAAGAGCGGAATGCTCACTTGCAGCGTGATGTCGATCTCGGGGTACGCCTCCAGGAACTGCTTGAGCCGGGGCATCAGGATCGAGCGGGCAAAGGTGGGCGTGACGGCCACGCGCAGTTTGCGGCGGCCTTGGTTGTTGGCGGCGCTGGGAAAACGTTGCAGCGAATGCAGGCCTTCGCGCACATGAGCCAGGTACTCGCTGCCCTCCACCGTGAGCGAAAAATCGGCCCGGCCAAACAGCTTGGTGCCGATGATCTGTTCGAGCTGCTTGACCCGGTGGCTCACCGCGCTGGGCGTGACGAACAGCTCGTCGGCCGCCTGGGTCACGCTGCGCAGCCGCGCCAGAGCCTCAAAGGTCTGCAGGCACTGGATGGGCGGGATGCGCGAGGCGTTGCTCATGGGCCAACCGCTTATTTGAAGATCACGGTCTTGTGGCCGTTGATGAGCACGCGGTGCTCGCTGTGCCATTTGACGGCGCGGGCCAGCACCTGGCTTTCGGTGTCGCGGCCGATGGTGGTCAGGTCTTCCACGGTCTTGCTGTGGTCCACGCGGGCCACGTCCTGCTCGATGATCGGGCCTTCGTCCAAGTCGGCCGTCACGTAGTGGGCGGTCGCGCCGATCAGCTTCACACCACGGTCGTGCGCTTGGTAATAGGGCTTGGCCCCTTTGAAGCTGGGCAAAAAGCTGTGGTGGATGTTGATGGCGCGGCCCGAGAGCTTGCGGCACAGGTCGTCCGACAGGATCTGCATGTAGCGCGCCAGCACCACCAGCTCGGCGCCTTCGGCCTGGATGATTTCGTATTGTTTGGCTTCGACCTGCGCCTTGGTGTCGGCCGTGACCGGGATGTGGTGGAAGGGCACGTTGTAGCTGGCCGCCAGTTGGTAGAACTCGCGGTGGTTGCTGACGATGGCGCGGATGTCCAGCGGCAGCAGGCCCGACTTCCAGCGGAACAGCAGGTCGTTCAGGCAATGGCCTTCTTTGCTGACCATGATCACGGTGCGCATCGGCTGGGCCGTGGTGTGCAGGTGCCACTGCATCTGGAAAGCTTGCGCCAGCTCGCCCAGCTGCGTGCGCAGGGCTTCGGCCCCAATTTGATCGCAGGCAAACTGCACCCGCATGAAGAACAAGCCTGTGTCGTGGTCGTTGTACTGGGCCGCTTCTTCGATGTTGCCGCCGCGCTCCAGCAAAAAGCCCGACACGGCGTGGACGATGCCTGTGCGGTCGGGGCAAGAGAGCGTGAGGATGTAGGTCGTGGTCATGGAGGCAACAGACGGTGTAACGGTATGGGGGCGTATTGTAGAGACTGCCCCCCAAACGGGGCGCAGATGGGGGCGCATGTCACCTGCGGGCAAGGCGCGCACCGCAGGCGGGCGTAAACTGGCACTTTGTACCTCACGAACCGGAGCAGCGCCGTGGCAGACCTGAGCTTCAACATGGACAACCAGTGGTTGCCCTTCACCCCCAACCGCAGTTTTCGCAAAGACCCCCGTGTGTTTGTGGCCGCCGAGGGCATGCACTTCACCACCCACGACGGCAAACAAGTCATCGACGGCATCTCCAGCCTGTGGTGTGTAGGCGCGGGCCACAACCGCAAGCCGATCAACGAAGCCATCAAAAAGCAGCTCGACACGCTGGACTACGCCACCGCCTTCCAGGCCAGCAACGACCAGGCTTTCAAAGCGGCCGAGATGATCGCGGCCATGGCCCCCGGCGACCTGAACAAGGTGCTGTTTTGCAACTCTGGCTCCGAAGCCGCAGACACTTCTCTGAAGGTCGCGATGGCCTACCACCGCGCCCGTGGCGAGGGCCACCGCAACGTCTTCATCGGTCGCGAAAAGGGTTACCACGGCGTCAACTTTGGCGGCATGAGCGTCGGTGGCCTGCCGGCCAACCGCAAGGTCTATGGCGCGCAGCTCTTGCCGCGTGTGGACCACATGCGCTTCATCCACGACCCGGTCAACCACGCCTACATCCACCACGAGGAACCCGTCTGGACCGAGGACCCGCTGGTCGAACTCGAAACCCGCATCCTGGCGCTGCACGACCCGAGCAACGTGGCGGCCATCATCGTCGAGCCCATCGCGGGCAGCGCGGGCTGGTACATCCCGCCCCAGGGCTATGTGAAGCGCCTGCGCGAGATTTGCGACAAGCACGGCATCTTGCTGATCTTTGACGAGGTCATCACCGGCTTTGGCCGCCTGGGCGTGAACTTTGGCGCTGACTTTTATGGCGTGGTCCCCGACATGCTCAACTTCGCCAAGGCGGTGACCAACGGCGTGATCCCGCTGGGCGGCGTGATCTGCCGCGACTTCATCTACGACGCGATGATGAACGCCAACGCACCCGACCACGCGATCGAGTTCTTCCACGGCTACACCTACTCGGGTCACCCCGTGGCCTGCGCTGCGGCCATCGCCACGCTCGACCTGATGAAGGAAGAAAACCTGTTCGCCCGTGCGGGCCAGCAGGGCCGTGTGCTGGGCGACGCCATGCACACCGTCCTCAAAGGGCTGCCCAACGTGGTCAGCATCCGCACCTTGGGGCTGGCCGGTGCCGTCGAGCTGGCCCCGGTGGCCGGTTCGCCTGGCAAACGGGCGTACGACGTCATGCTCGACTGCTTCCACAAGGGCGTGTGGGTGCGCGCGGCGGGCGACAACTTGGTGATTTGCCCCCCTTACATTGTGGAAAACAGCCACATCGACCA
>CANBTZ010000168.1 GCA_947372495.1 Comamonadaceae bacterium
CTCGGTCCAGCCCAGCCGGGCCGACGAGGCGCTGACACACAGCCTCAAGGCATCGCTCGCGCTGGTGGATGTGCGGGTGCTCGACCACATCATCGTGGGCCAAGGCCAAGCCCTGTCGATGGCCGAGGAGGGTCTGTTGTAGGCGCGTCAGCCCCCAGGCTTGAGCAGCACCACCAGCGCGCCCGCGCCGCCCTCGGCAGGTTTGGCCTGCACAAAGGCCATGACCTGGTTTTTTTGCACCAGCCAGCTGTGCACCTTGGACTTGAGCACGGGCGTCTTGCCGGGCGAGCCCAAGCCCTTGCCGTGCACCACGCGCACGCAGCGCAAGCCGTTGCGGTGCGACAGGCGGATGAACTCGGCCAGCGCTACACGGGCCTCGTCGCTGCGCAGACCGTGCAGGTCGATCTCGCGCTGGATGGACCATTCGCCCTTGCGCAGCTTGTGGGTCACATCGGGCCCAATGCCCGGGCGGCGAAAGCTCAAAGCCTCATCGGTGTCCAGCAAAGTGCTGACGTCGAACTCATCGCTCAAAGCGTCGCGCAGCACGGCCTCTTCGTCTTTTTGGCGCTGCAGAGCCACTGGCGCTGCAGCGACCTTGGGCAAGCGCGCCTGATTGCGGTCTGGCAGAGGCTTGACCACGCCCACCGCCAGCGCAAACAGATTGCGAGCGGCTTCGTTCTGGCGCGCCTTCGCTTGCCGCGCAGCCTCTTGGGCCTGAGCAAGCGCATGGGCGGCCTGGATTTCCTTCTGGACTTTTTTCAGGTCCTGCAGCGAGTTGAGTTTCACACGCTGCCCCGGTTGCGCATCCAGTCGGCCGTCTGAAAAAAGCTCTGCTGCAAACGCTCGCGCAGCACCGGGTCCACGCCTGTCTCGGTCATGGCCTGCGCCATGCAAGCGAGCCACTGTTCGCGCTCTTCGATGCCGATCGAAAACGGCATGTGCCGCATGCGCAGGCGCGGGTGACCAAAGCGCTCTTGGTAATGGTCAGGCCCCCCCAACCAGCCGCACAAAAACCAGAACAATTTCTCACGGGCCGACTCGAGCGTGCTGCCGTGGCTGGCACGCAGCACGCGGTAGCCGGGTTCGATGTCCATCAGGTCATAAAACCGGTCCACCAGGGCGCGCACACGGGCCTCGCCACCGATCCATTCAAAGGGCGTGTCGAAAGGTGGTTTCTCTTGAATTTCCATGGGTCAATTGTGCCTTGTGCCTGTTGTACGCCGTGGCCAATCACTGCTCGGCTTGGCGCAAGGTCTGCACCACGGGTTGGCGCAACACCCCGGCCAGACTCAAGCTGCCCGCAGCCCAAGCCAGCAAGGCTCCGAGCAAGCCACCCGCCAGCGGTGCCCACAAGGGCGGCTGCCAGGCGAACTCGAACACAAAACGGGTCAGGCCCCAGCCCACCACCAGCGCCATGCCACTGGCCATGAACCCCGCCAACCAGCCCAGGCCCAGCAGCTCGGTGCGCTGCACCTGCGCCAACAACTGGCGGCTCGCGCCCAGCGCCCGCATGATGGCGTACTCGCGCTCACGCGCCTGGCGGCTCGCGCCCACCGCGGCCAGCAACACCATCAGGCCTGCGGCCAGCGTGAAGCCAAACAAAAACTCCACCGCCCGCACCACCTGGTCGAGCACTTTTTGCACCTGATTCAGCGTACTGCGCATGTCCACGCTGGTGATGTTGGGGAACTTCTGCACCATCGCGTTCTCAAAATTGAGCGCCCCCACAGGCGTGCGAAAAGCCGCCATGTAGGTGATGGGCAAGTCGGGCATCTGCGCCAGCGGGAACAGCATGAAAAAGTTGGCCCGCATCGACGCCCAGTCGACCTTGCGCACCGAGGTGATGCGCGACTCGTGCAGCACGCCCCCCATGTCAAAGCGCAGGCGATCGCCCATCTTCAGGCCCAGCGTCTCGGCAATGCCCTGCTCCACGCTCACGCCGTCGGCCTCGCCGGGCACCCAGCGCCCGGCCACCAGCGGGTTGTGCGCGGGCAAGGTCTCGGTGTGCGACAGGTTGAACTCGCGGTCCACCAAGCGGCGCGCCCGCTCGGAGGCAAAGTCACTGGACTGGACCTCGCGCTCATTGATGGCCACCAAACGCCCCCGGATCATCGGGAACCAGTCGGGTGACTGCACACCCGTGGCCGTCAGGTGCGCCAAAAAGGCTTGTGCCTGGTCGGGCTGCACATTGATCACAAAACGGTCGGGCGCATTGGCCGGCGTGGCCTGCCGCCAGCTCGCCACCAGGTCGGTGCGCAGCAGCACCAAGAGCGCCAACGCCAGCAAGCCCACCGACAAGGCACTGACCTGCACCACGGCAAACACGGGGCGCGCCGCCACCTGGCGGGTGGCCAGGCGCAACCAGCGCGGTGCTTGCTCACCCGGCACAAAACGGCGCAGCGCCCACAAAGCCGCAGCCGCCAGCCCAGCGAAGAGCAGCAGCGCCACACCAAAGCCGCCGACTGTGATCAGTCCCAGCGTCCAGCTGCGGCTGACCATCAAGAGCGTGAGCGCAAAACCTGCCAAGCCCATGCCCAGCACCAGACCCGAGCCGAGTTGCAAACCGCCCAGGTCGCGCCGGATCACGCGCAGCGGCGGCACCTGCGCCAACTGCAGCACAGGCGGCAAGCCAAAGGCCACCAAGAGCGTGAAACCCATCGCCAAACCCATGAGCGCGGGTTGCAGGCTGGCCGCAGGCAGCTGCGTCTCCACCAAGCCTGCCAGCAACTGCACAAAGCCCAGGTGCACGCCGTAACCCACCACCAGCCCCAACACGCTCGCGGCCAGACCCGCGCCCAAAAACTCGACGCTGTAGCTCAGCGTCAAAGTGCGCTGACTCTGGCCCAGCACCCGCAAGAGCGCGCAAGCGTCGAGCTGGCGTTCGGCAAAACTGCGGGCTGCCAGCGCCACAGCCACGGCGCAGAGCATGGCCGCCAGCAAGGCCACCAGGTTCAAAAATTGCGAGGCCCGCTCCAGTGTTTGGCGCATTTCAGGGCGACCGCTGTCGAGCGACTCGACCTGCACGCCACGCCAATGGCCCTGCTGCGCCTGATCGCGTGCCCAGGCAGCGAACTGGTTGGCCACTTTGTCGGGGCCTGCCACGGCCATGCGCCAGGTCACCCGGCTGGCAGGCTGCACCAGCGCTGTGGCGGCCAGATCGGCCGCGTTGAGCATCACCCGGGGCGCGAAATTCATGAAGCCCGCCCCGCGATCGGGCTCGCGCTCGATGAGCGCTGTGATTTTGAAATTGCGCTCGCCCAGCGCCAGCGATTGCCCCGGCTGCAATCCCAGCGTTTCGAGCAAAGCGGGGTCAACCCACACTTCGCCTCGCGGCGGAATGGCGCTGGCATGGCCTGCACCCTGCAACTCCAGCCGTCCGCGCAGCGGATAGCCCGGCTCCACCGCCTTGAGCGCCACCAAACGGCTGGCACCGCCCTGCTCGACCAAAGCCCGCGCCATGGTTGGGAAGCCCACACTGGTGTTGCTTTGCAGCCCGAGGCGCTGCGCTTCTTGCAGCACCTGCGGCGGTGTGGCCTGGTCGCTCACCACGACCGCGTCACCGCCCAGCAGCTGCCGCGCATCGCGCCACAAGCCTGCCTGCATGCGGTCGGCCAAAAAGCCCACGGCAGTCAGCGCGGCCACCGCCAGCGCCACCGACAACATCAACAGCCGCAGTTCTCCCGCACGCACATCGCGCCAGAGGTTGCGTACGCCCAGTCGCAGGCCGTGGGTCCATCCTTGTTGGTTCATGGCGCTACCTTACCGCAGTGCCGATGGCCCGTCTGGCAACGGGACAAGGCTCAGCGCCGTCCCTCAGACAGTAAGATGGGCAATGGGATACATCATCATGAACAACACACGACTCCTCATCACCTTGGTTTTGGCCAGCAGCCTGGGCCAGCCCGCAGTGGCCGCGCCTGCCCATTGGGATGCCGTGCTGCTGACTCCATTGGGCCTCTACCATTTCGACCCACACACCGTGAGCGACAAGGGTGGCATCAAAACCGTCCAGACATTGCTCGACTACAAAACCACGCAAGAGACTTCAGAGGGCCAGAAATACCGCTCCAGCCAGACGGAAATCCAGCTCAACTGCAAATCACAATCTGCCCGGATCATGCACACCAGTTACCACTCTGCCGCGATGGGCACGGGCAAAGAAGTGTTCAAGGAAGGCTCTGTGCGCGAGTGGATGGACGTGGTCAAAGGCACCCCCATCGAGCGGATCGCCCACCGCGTGTGCTGAGGCTCAGGCCTGCACCAGCTCGGGCTGCCAGACCAGCCGCTCAGGCGCACTGAAACACAAAAACCGTTTGTTGGTGGCGCGGCCAATGGCGCACAGGCCCACGCGCTGCGCGACGCCCAAGCCCATCTGGGTGATGCCGCTGCGCGAGACCACGACGGGTATGCCCATTTGTGCCGACTTGATGACCATCTCGCTGGTCAAACGCCCCGTGGTGTAGAACACCTTGTCGTGGCCGGGGATGTCGTTCATCCACATCCAGCCTGCGATGGTGTCGACCGCGTTGTGACGCCCCACGTCTTCGACAAACATCAGCATCTGCTCACCCTGAAAGAGCGCACAGCCATGCACCGAGCCCGACGATTTGTAGGTGCTCTCTTGCAATCGAATGGTGTTGACCAGGCCATAGAGCTGGCTCTGGGTGATCTGCGCCGGAGGCAATGCAATCTCTTCGATGCTGTCCATCAAGTCACCAAACACGCTGCCCTGCCCACACCCGGTGGTGACCACGCGTTCGGCACCGCGCTGCACAGTCACACCGGCGCCGGGCCGGGTGTTGACAGCCGCCACACCCGGTTCGCCCAACTCGCCTTCGCCGACTGTCCAGTCCACCGTGATGGACTCGATCTGTTCAACAGAATCGATCAGGCGCTGGTTGCGCAAAAAGCCCAGCACCAGCAGCTCAGGCTGACCACCCAGCGTCATCAGCGTGACGAGTTCGCGCTTGTCCAGGTACACGACCAATGCCCGCTCTGCCGGGATCTCTGCCTCCAAGCGCTCACCCAGCTCGTTGCAGGCCTGCACCGAGCGGGTCAAGGCCGCCTGCGCTTGGGTCAGGCGGGGCTTAAGTGCGGGCATGGCCACTCCTCAGACACATCCGACTCAGGCACATCCGACTCAGGCACATCCGGCTCAGACACATCACGCTCACGCCGTCACGCGGTCACGGCTTGGGTGCCGTAGCCTTCCACAGCAGAAGGCACGCCCCCCGCGCGAATCGCCACCGCGCAGTACTTGAACTCTGGGATTTTCCCAAACGGGTCCAGTGCCGCATTGGTCATCAGGTTGGCCGCCGCTTCGTAATACGCAAAGGGCACAAACACCGCACCTGGGGGTGTACCATCGTCGCGCCTGACGTGCAGGGTGACTTGGCCTCGACGCGACTGGATCGTGAGCGCATCGCCTGTGCCCAAGCCCAATGGGGCCATGTCGCCGCCACACATCGATGCCGTGGCCATCGGTTCAATCGCATCGAGCACGGTGGCGCGGCGGGTCATGCTGCCCGTGTGCCAATGCTCGAGCTGACGCCCGGTGATCAGCACAAAGGGGTATTCGGCATCGGGCCGCTCGTTGGCGGGAATGATGTCAGCGGGCACCAGATTCACGCGGCCGTCTTCGGTCGCGAAATGGTCAATGAACACCGTGGGTGCCCCCGGGTCATCGGCGGTCAAGCAAGGGTAAGTGACGCTGGACTCGCGCTGCAAGCGCTCCCAGGTGATGCCCGAGATGGCGGTGTGCATGGCCCGGCGCATTTCGTCATAGACCTCGGCCACGCCATCGAACTCGCCTTCGTAGCCGCAGGCCAGTGGACGACCACGGCCCCAATCCCCTGTGGGGGTCAACTGGGTGTGGGAAGCATAAGCACCCATGCGCTCGGCCATCTGCTGGATGATCCACAAATCGGGTTTGGCCTGGCCGGGTGGGTCGATCGCTTTCTTGCCCAATTGCACCATGCGGTCGGTGTTGCT
>CANBTZ010000169.1 GCA_947372495.1 Comamonadaceae bacterium
CTCAGGCGGCAGCGCCTGGGGGCTGGACGCGGCAGGCGGCGTGATGCGCTGGCTCGACGAACACGGCATGGGCTTGGCCGTCGGCCCAGCCCGGGTGCCCATCGTGCCTGCGGCCGTGCTGTTCGATTTGCATGTGGGCGACGCCAGCATCCGCCCTGACGCGGCAGCGGGCTACGCAGCCTGCGAAGCAGCCAGTCGGCAAGCACCCGCCCAAGGCAATGTGGGCGCGGGCGCGGGGGCCACAGTGGGCAAAATGTTTGGCATGGCCGGGGCGATGAAAGGCGGCATCGGCTCGGCGTCTGTCCGCGTGGGCGAATTCACCGTGGGGGCCATCGTGGCTTGCAATGCGCTGGGCGATGTGGTCGACCCGGCCACGGGTCGCATCTTGGCGGGCGCACGCCAAAGCGACAACACGTTTGCCAACACCACCGCCCAGTTGCTGGCCGGGCGCACGCCGGGTCAGATCTTGCCCGGCACACAAACCACCATCGGCCTGATCGCGACCGACGCCACGCTCGACAAGGCGCAGGCCCGGCGTTTGGCGCAGGTGGGGCACGACGGACTGGCTCGAAGCATCCATCCGGTGCACACCACCTCGGACGGCGACACCTTGTTTGCACTGGCCACGGGCCGCGTGAGCGCACCGCCGCCCATGACGGTGCTGTGTGTGATGGCGGCCGAGGCCGTGGCCCGCGCCACCGTGCGGGCTGTGCTGGCGGCGCGCACCATGAAAAACGGCGGGCTCGATTGGCCCGCCGCTGAAGATTTGGCAGCCCCGTAAAAAGCCGCCTTCATTTCTGGTCTGAGGATTACTTCAAAGCCTTGAAGCGCACGCGCTTGGGCTTGGCACCCTCTTCACCCAGACGGCGTTTCTTGTCGGCTTCGTACTCTTGGTAGTTGCCGTCAAAGAACACCCACTGGCTGTCGCCTTCGGCGGCCAAGATGTGCGTCGCGATCCGGTCCAAGAACCAGCGATCGTGGCTGATGACCATGATGGAGCCCGCGAATTCCAACAACGCGTCTTCCAAAGCGCGCAAGGTTTCCACGTCCAAGTCGTTCGATGGCTCGTCCAGCAGCAACACGTTGCCGCCTTCGATCAGGGTCTTGGCCAGGTGCAAACGGCCGCGCTCACCGCCCGACAACATGCCGACCTTTTTCTGCTGGTCGCCGCCGTTGAAGTTGAAGCGCCCGCAATACGCGCGGCTGGCCATCTGGAACTTGCCCACGTTGATGATGTCCAGGCCGCCCGAGACGTCTTCCCAGACGGTCTTGTTGTTGTCCAGGTCGTCACGGTTCTGGTCCACAAAGGCCATGCGCACGGTCTGGCCGATGGTGACTTCACCGCTGTCGGGCTGCTCTTTGCCCGCGATCAGCTTGAACAGGGTCGATTTACCGGCACCGTTGGGGCCGATGATGCCGACGATGGCACCCGCAGGCACTTTGAAGCTCAGGTTGTCGATCAGCAAACGGTCGCCAAAGGACTTGCTGACACCCTTGAACTCGAACACTTCATTGCCCAAACGCTCGGCCACAGGGATGAAGATCTCCTGGGTTTCGTTGCGTTTTTGGTATTCGTGGTCGGACAGCTCCTCGAAGCGGGCCAAACGGGCCTTGCTCTTGGCTTGTCGGCCTTTGGGGTTGGCACGGGCCCACTCCAGTTCCTTCTTCATGGCTTTGGAACGGGCGTCTTCGGTGCGCTGCTCGGTGGCCAAACGGGCGTCTTTTTGCTCCAGCCAGCTGGAGTAGTTGCCTTTGTACGGAATGCCGGAGCCCCGGTCGAGTTCCAAAATCCACTCGGCAGCGTTGTCCAGGAAGTAGCGGTCGTGGGTGATGGCCACCACAGTGCCCGAAAAGCGCTGCAAGAACAGCTCCAACCAGTCCACCGATTCGGCGTCCAAGTGGTTGGTCGGTTCATCGAGCAGCAGCATGTCAGGGCGCGACAGCAGCAAGCGGCACAGCGCCACGCGGCGCTTTTCACCACCCGACAGGTTGCCGATCACGGCGTCCCATGGGGGCAAGCGCAGCGCGTCGGCGGCGATTTCGAGTTGGTGGTCAGAAGCATCGCCTGCGGTGGCAATGATCGCTTCGAGCTTGGCCTGCTCGGCGGCCAGCGCGTCAAAGTCAGCGTCTTCTTCGGCGTAAGCGGCATACACCTCTTCGAGGCGGGCTTGCGCAGCCTTGATCTCGCCCATGCCGTTTTCCACCGACTGGCGAACGGTCTCGCTGGGGTCGAGCTGGGGCTCTTGTGGCAAATACCCGATCTTCAGGCCCGCCATGGGGATGGCTTCGCCTTCGATCTCTTTGTCGATGCCGGCCATGATCTTGAGCAAAGTGGACTTGCCCGAGCCGTTGGTGCCCAACACGCCGATCTTGGCGCCAGGGAAAAAGGACAGCGAAATGTCTTTGAGAATATGACGCTTGGGCGGCACGATCTTGCCAACCCGGTTCATCGAAAATACGTATTGAGCCATGTATCACCCTGAAAAAATGCAAGCAACCGTGCATTATCCCAGCTTGGCGTGACGCACCCCAAAATCACCACCCCCTGTGGGAGCGGCGCCCCCCGCCGCGATGCCCCGCTGTAGGAGCGGCGCCCCCGCCGCGATAGCACGCCCGCAGACCACAACCCATCGCCCCGAGGGCGGGGCTCCTACAACTCGCGGTCGGTTTGCTGGCCCGGCCGGGCCGAAAACTGCACCAGGCTGTCCATGGCTTCGAGCTGCACGCGGGCACTGCGGCGGCCATACACCTCGGCGCGCAGCCAATCGCACTCGGCATCCAACAGCGCGTCAGAAGCCAGGCTGCACCACCAAACGCGGCCCTCGCCGTCCCAACGGTATCCGCGTGATTTGAGCTTGTCTTTGGACTCGAACGGCGCGCCCGTGGCCCGCAGCTTGTAGCGGGTCTGCCCTGCCCCGGACAGCAAGCGGGCCAGGCCGGTTTGCCCGTCGCCCAGCTTGGACGACAGCACCTGCAAGAGCGCGTGGCAGTCCACCTGCGCCCGGTGGGCGTCGTAAAACCAGCCGCGCTCCGACGCCAAAAACTCCAGCTTGGCCGAGCCGCTGCCCTCTTTCTTCCAGTCAATGCCTAGAAATGAGCAGTTCCAGGGCTTGGTGGCAAACACGGGCAACCGAGACTCGACAAACGGGCGGTCAAAGCCAGCGTTGTGCGCCACGATCAGGTCGGCCGCCTCGACCAGTGCCGTCACAGCCGCGTCGTCAATCCGCTGGCCCTTGACCATGCTGTCGTCAATGCCGGTGATCTCGGTGATCTGGGCCGGGATCGGCTTGCCCGGGTCTTCAAACGATTCGTAAATGGTGACCGGCCCCACAGGCAGGCCCGTGGCCGTGTCCACCAACACCGACAGCATGGCCAGCTCGATGATGGCTTCATTGCGGCTGTCCAGCCCGGTGGTTTCGGTGTCCAGCACGATCACCCGCTGCGTGGCCTGGCCCTGCAAGCCGCCATAGTCGGCCACAGGCTGCAAACGCCGCAACACGCGAAAGTCGGGGTGCTGCGCCAGCGCCTGGGCCATGGCCTCGGGGTCCATCACGGGTTCGACAGGCGCGTCGAAAAAACTCATTTGTTGGGTTTTGCTCATAAGCCGAGATTAAACCGCGTCTTCAGGCACTTCGGCCCCCAAATCACCCGCAATCAGCTTGAACTGCTCCAGCGCCGCTTGCAGGTCTTCCACAATTTCTTGGGCAATCACCGCTGGGGCGGGCAGGTTGTCGCTGTCGGCCAGGCTGTCGTCTTTGAGCCAGAAGATGTCCAGGCTCGTCTTGTCGCGGGCGATCAACTCGTCATAGCTGTAGGCACGCCAGCGGCCATCGGGCTGCTCTGCGCTCCAAGTCTCGGCCCGCTCGTGGCGCTTGCCCACTTTGTAGAGCTGCACAAACTCGTCCAAATCTGCCCGGCGCAGCGGGTTGGTCTTGAGCGTGAAATGCTTGTTGGTGCGCAGGTCGTAAATCCACAGCTTTTGCGTCCAAGGCTTTTCAGAGGCGGGCTTCTTGTCAAAGAACAGCACGTTGGCCTTGACGCCCTGCGCATAAAACAGGCCCGTGGGCAAGCGCAGCAGCGTGTGCAGATCGCACTCGTGCAGAAGCTTTTTGCGGATGGTCTCGCCCGCGCCGCCTTCAAACAGCACGTTGTCGGGCAATACCACAGCGGCACGGCCATGGATGGCCAGCAGCGTTTTGATGTGCTGCACAAAGTTCAGCTGCTTGTTGCTGGTGGTGGCCCAAAAGTCGTCGCGCTCGATGGTGTCTTTTTCGGTGCTGGTGCGCCCGTCTTCGCCCACGATCACGGTGCTGCTCTTCTTGCCAAACGGCGGGTTGGCCAGCACCACCTCAAAACGCTCACCGGGGTCCGCGCCCAACGCATCGCCCACGCGCACGGGCACCGACTTTTCGGAGCCAATGCCGTGCAGCAGCATGTTCATGGCGCACACACGGGCCGTGGCCTGCACCAGCTCAAAGCCCACAAAGGCGCTTTCTTTCAGGTGCTTTTTCTCGTCTTTGGTCAGGTTGGGGTGGTGGTCCACCACATGCTGGTGGGCGCTGAACAAAAAGCCGCCCGTGCCGCAGGCCGGGTCGCACACGCGCTCGGCGGGCTTGGGGTCGATGCACTCCACCATGGCCGCGATCAGTGCACGCGGCGTGAAGTATTGCCCCGCTCCGCTCTTGGTGTCTTGCGCGTTCTTCTCCAGCAAGCCCTCGTAGGCGTCGCCCTTCACGTCCGCACCCAGCACCGTCCAGGTCTCGGCGTCGATCAAATCCACGATCACGCGGCGCAGCTTGGCCGGGTCTTGAAACTTGTTTTGCGCCTTGGCAAATATCAGGCCCAGCGTGCCCTTTTCTTGGCCGAGCTTTTCGAGCGCGTGGCGGTAATGGTCAAACAAGTCATCACCATCGCGCCCCAGCAGCGTGGGCCACGCGTAGGCTGCGGGCACGATGCTGGTTTGGTTGTACGGCGGTTGGCTGCGCTCGTCGGCCATCTTGAGGAACAGCAAATACGTCAGCTGCTCCACATAGTCGCCATAGCTCATGCCATCGTCGCGCAGCACGCTGCAATAGTTCCAGAGCTTCTGGACGAGGGTGTGGGTGGTGGTGTTCATGGTTGATCTAATTTATTCAAATTCTTGGCTTTGCCAGTTACTGACACTGCCAATGACAGGAGTTCGAGGCTCTAATGAGGGGAGTCCCCCCGTCAAATGACGGGAGTCCCAGACCAAATGACGGGAGTCCGGCAGCAATTGGGGGGAGCATTGGAGGGAGTTAACCCGCAAATGACGGGAGTCCTCAGCCAATTGGGGGGAGTTACCCCTCACGCAATAGCCGGTCCAGAGGCGCTGGTATGGCCGACTCATGGCTGCGATTCCCCCTGAGCACAGTAGCTTTGGCAAAAAACATCCAAGGCCATGATCGGGCACGAACTGGCCCGCTCAAACTCGGCGGCAATGGCCAGCAAATCGCGATCACCAGAGACCAGCACCTGCGCTTTGCCAGCTACCGCCAAGTGCATGAAAGGCAAATCCAGCACATCGCGGCAATCGGGCACCGTGGGTGGCGGCTGTGGGATGCGCACGGTTTCGGCATACGGCAGGTAGTCGGCCAGCAACTCGTCTTGTTCCGCTTTGGACAAACGGAACTTGGGGTAAGCCAACACACGCACCAACTCTTGTGCCGTAGCCGTGCTGGCCAGGGGCAACACCAGCCCGCGCTGCCATGCCTGACGCACCTGCCCGGCTGCACCGCCGCGAAACACCAACGCAGACAAGACCACATTGGTATCCAGCACCACGCGAACAGAGGCGCTCATGCTGTGGGCTTAGTCTTTTTGGCAGCC
>CANBTZ010000170.1 GCA_947372495.1 Comamonadaceae bacterium
CCGTGCTCGCCAGCCTGCAAACACCCCAGGGCAACCGCCAGGCGCTGGCGTGCAGCATCGCGGCGCGACACCCGGCCAAAGGTTTTGGCGAGCAGTGGCATGCCTTGTTGAGCGAACTCATGGGGGACCGATCCGCACCGTCCCCCGTCCAGGCCCCTGTCCAAATCGCCGAAATTCCCAGTGCCAGCGACGGCCCCGCCATGCCTGCAAGCCGCTGCAAAACCATTCACTTTGTGCACGGCGGCTCGGCCTACTTGCCAGAGCTTGCGGCCTACCGGCAAGAACTCACGCGCCGTGGGCACGAGGTCCATGTCCACACCGATCCGGCCAGCGTGCCGGGCAACGCCGATGTGGTCTGGTGGATCTGCGGCCGCGTCAGCCGCAGCCACACCCGCCGCCTGGCCCACAGCCAGCATGTGCACGAATACGCCTCGGCCAGCGTTGCCCCGCTGGCCTGGCTCAAGGACCGGGTCAAAGAATTCAGCCACCCGAAGCCTGCACACCGCGTCTTTCAGAGCGAGTGGCTGCGCCTGCGCATGGGCCTGACCGATGCCGTGCCCTACAGCCTGCGCGACATGGGCGTGCCGGCGCACTTCTTGAGCGTGCAAGCGCAAACCAAACCCGATGTGGACCTGGTTTACCTCGGTGAAATGTCCCGCTTGATGCAGTTTGTGCCCGCCCTGCAAGCCATCGACCAAGCCGGTTTGCGCCTGCTGCTGATCGGTCAGATCCCGCCCGATGTGCAGGCCGTGATCGAGCGGCTGCCGCACATCCAGACCACGGGACGCATCGCGCAGGACGACGTGCCCGCACAGCTGCTGCGCGCCCGTGCGGGCCTGAACCTCGTGCCCAATGTGCTGCCGCTGTCGGCGCAAACGTCGACCAAGATGCTCGAATATTTGGCTGTTGGCCTGCCCGTGATCAGCAGCCGCTCGGCCTGGGCCGAGCACACCGCTGCAGATCACCCGGGGCGGGTGCGCTTACTGATCACACTGGGCTCGGCCCCGGCCTGGCGAGAGGCTGTCGACCAACTGCCCACGCCCGAGGCCTACCGGCAACACCTTCGCGCCTTGACCTGGGACGCCCAGCTGCAATCGCTGCCCCTGTGGCAGGCCTTGGGACTTTGAGCCACCATGACACTGCGCTCACCCAGATCGTCCACCTCCCTGTTTGCCGTGCTGGGCAGCGTGGTGTCGCTGGGCGCACAAGGCTTGTTTGCGCTCTTCCTGCTCAAGCTGTTTGACGCCTCGGCCGTCGGCCAGTTCTCGGTGGTCAGCCAAATCGCTTTTGGCTGGGCCACGCTCGCCCTCGCACAAAGCCCGCTCAGCCTGCTCGCGGATCGGCACACCGCAGCTCACCGTGCCGCGGCCACGGCATGGGCCCAAAGCGCCGTGCGCATGCTCTGGATGAGCCCTTGGGCGCTGCTGGCCCTGTGGTGGTCACAAAGCCACAGCAGCGCCAGTGCCCAGCACTGGGGCGCGCTCGCCCCCTGGGTAGGCGGCATCGCCTTGCTGCAGATGAGCTGGCTGCTGGCGCAAAGCCTCACCCTGCGCCAGCAGGCCCCCGCCGCGGTGGCCTGGGTGCGCCTGCTGCCCCCAGTGCTGGCGGCACTGATCGCAGGCTTGGGCGCTGTGGCGCTGGGCCTGACAGACAGCCGCACGCTCTTGTTGTCGGCTTTGCTGGGCTACGCAGCAGGCGCTTTGTGGCTGCTGCCCGCGCTGGCCCCAACCCCTGCACACCCCGCCAGCGACCCGGTTGACCCTGCGCAGCCCGGCGACACACGCGGGACGCAACTCAAGCTGCTGCACACCCTCACCGATGTGGCCGTCAGTGGCTGGCTCGCCGTGCAGTGGCAAGCGCTTTACGGCACGGCCGAAGCGGGCCTGCTGCTGGTGCTGCTGCGTGTCTTTGGTTTCATCCCTGGGCTGGTGCATTCGGCATGGGCGCAGGTCATGATGAGCCAAGGCACCGTAGACCGCCGCGCATCCGGGACGGTGGCGGCGTTGGCCTGTGGCGTCATCGCCGCCATGGCCGTGGCCATTCAGGCCGCGCTGCACCTGGGTTGGCTGCAAACCAGCTGGCAGGGCCTAGCGGACTACCTGTGGCCACTGGCTGGCTGGCAGATGGCCGCTTGCATCATGGCCGCACACGCACACCTGCCTTTTGCTCTCGGACGTGCAACGCGCTTTTCGTGGCAATGCATCGCCATGAATGCGGTCATGCTGGCCTTGCTGTGCCTGCCGCTGCTCGGTCCGCTGCTGGGGCTTGCATGGGCGTTGTCAGCGCACCAGCACCTGCTGCTGGTGAGCGGCTTCATGAGCCTGGCGCTGTTGGCCCAAACGCTGGACCACGGCCTGCGCTCCCAAAAACCACCCGCCACTGCCCACTGAGCGCAGGTGTTTCAAGCGCTCAGGGCGTCACTTCTTGGCACCCAGTTTGGACTCGGTGCCCGCAATCAGGCGGTTGATGTTTTCGCGGTGCCGCCAGACCAGCAGCACAGCCATGACGGCCAGACAGAGGACCTCGGCACCGGAGGCCTGCCAGGCCGCGCCATCGCCAAACAGGTAGTACACGGGCGCAAAAATCGCGGCCACCATCGACGCCAGCGACACATAGCGGCTGAAATACACCACGATGGCAAAAGTGCCCACCGTGGCCAGCGCCAGCAAGCCGTTGATGCCCACCAGCACGCCCACGGCCGTGGCCACGCCTTTGCCGCCCACGAAACCAAAGAACACCGGGTACAGGTGCCCCAAAAATGCCGCCAGCCCCGCGCAAGCGGCCACGTCGACACCCAGGCCGTAAGCAGGCCCAACAGTCAGCACCGCAAACACAGGCAGCCAGCCTTTGACGGCATCGAACAGCAAGGTCAGGATGGCCGCTTTCTTGTTGCCCGAGCGCAGCACATTGGTGGCACCGGGGTTCTTGCTGCCGTAGCTGCGCGGATCGTTCAGGCCCATCAGGCGGCTGACGATGACGGCAAAGCTCAGCGAGCCCACCAGGTAACTGGCCAGCACCACGCCAATGGGGAGCAGCAAATCCATTCGGTTGTTCCTTGTTTTGTTCAGGCCATCATTCTGCCAGTGCGCAATTCACGGGCTGGGCACCGAGCAACCGCACGCACACCTGAGGGTCTATGCCCACCAAGTACCCGCGCCTGCCGCCGTTGATGCAGATGCGCGGTAAACCGAGAATGGTTTCTTCGATGAACACAGGCATCTGCTTGCGTGTGGCAAAGGGCGAGGTGCCGCCCACCAGGTAACCGCTGTGGCGGTTGGCGACCTCGGGCGCACACGGCTCGATGGACTTGAGACCCACTTGCCGCGCCAGGTTTTTGGTCGACACCTTGCGGTTGCCGTGCATCAGCACCACCAGCGGTTTGGCGTCCTGGTCTTGCATGATCAAGGTTTTGACCACACTGAACGGGTCCATGCCCAGCACCTGCGCACTGTGCTGCGCACCCCCGTGCTCCAGGTACTCGTAGGGGTGCTCTGTGAAGCTCACCCCGTGCTGGCGCAAGAGCGCCGTGGCCGGGGTTTCGCTGACTTTGTCTTTCTTGGCCATGGCCCGATATCACCCAGCCAAGTCACAAAGCCGGGTCGCGCATTTCCCAGCGGATGTCGTCAATTGCCTTGAGCACTTCGGGCGACAGTTGGGTGCTCCAGGCGGCCAGGTCTTCGTTCAGCTGCGTCAGCGAGGTCACACCGATGATGGTGCTGGTCACGCTCCAGCGGTGGTAGCAAAACGCCAGCGCCATCTGGGTGGGCGTCATGCCGTTGTCGCGTGCCAGCTGGTTGTAGCGGCGTGCGGCCACCAGCGCCTCGGTGCGGCCCCAGCGCTGTTTGCGCATCGAGTCGTAGCGGGCAATGCGGCCACCATCGGGCACCAGCGGGCCCTTCAAATCGTCGTTGTCGTATTTGCCTGTGAGCAAGCCAAAGGCCAGCGGCGAATACGCCAGCATCGACACGTTCAAGCGGTAGCAAGTTTCGTCCAGACCGTTGTCGTAAGTGCGGCTCACCAGCGCATAGGGGTTTTGCACCGTGGCCACGCGCGGCAGGCCATGCTGCTCGGCCAAGCGCACAAACTCGTGCACGCCATAAGGTGTTTCGTTGGACAGGCCGATGTGGCGCACCTTGCCTGCTTTGACCAGCTTGGACAACGCTTCGAGCTGCTCGTGGATCGAGGTCAGCGACTTGTCTTTGCTCGGGTCGAAATAGGTCATGCCAAACACAGGCACATGGCGCTCGGGCCAGTGGATTTGGTACAGGTCAATCACGTCCGTCTGCAGGCGGCGCAGGCTGGCGTCGCAGGAATTCAAGATGTCTTGCCCTGTCATGCCCGTGCCCTCACGGATCCAAGGCATGCCACGCGAAGGGCCGGCCACCTTGGTGGCCAGCACCAGCTTTTGGCGGGCACCCGGGTGTTTGGCAAACCAGTTGCCGATGAAAGTTTCCGTCGCGCCACAGGTGTCAGCCGACGCGGGGACGGCGTACATCTCAGCCGTGTCGATGAAGTTGATACCGGCCTCAAGCGAGCGGTCCAAGATGGCGTGTGAATCGGCCTCGTTGACCTGCTGGCCAAAGGTCATGGTGCCCAAGCAGATGGGCGTGACTTGCAAATCGGACTGGCCGAGCTGAACGAGTTTCATGGTGCTTCCAAAAGTTAAAAACAGATGCGTTTTGAATAAGGTGCTGCAGGCGCTGGGTGTGCCCTTGGCGGTCACTGAGCGTGCGCGGGGCTCATTTTGTCATGCGGCTGCTTGGGCTGCCCGCGCCTCCTCTTGCAGGCGCAACACGCGTCGCTGCACCTTGCCGGTGGTGGTCATGGGCAGCTGCTCGATGAACTCGATCTCTTTCGGGTACTCATAAGGCGCCAGCAAGGCGCGCACATGCGACTGCAATGACTGGCGAACCTCGTCCTCGAACTTTGCGCTGCTGGCCGCGCGCGAGCGCTGCGCCAACGCGTCGGGTGACAACACCACATAGGCCTTGACCAGAGCGCCCCGGTCCTTGTCGGGTTTGGGCACCACGGCGGCGTTGGCCACGGCCGGGTGCTTGACCAGGCAGTTTTCGATCTCGCCCGGCCCGATGCGGTAGCCCGCCGCCTTGAACATGTCGTCGGTGCGGCCTTGGTACCAAAGGTAGCCGTCTTCATCGCAAACCGCCATGTCGCCGGTGCGGCACCAGTTGCCCGTGTATTTGGCGGTGGTGGCTTTCTCGTTGTTCCAGTAGCCCAAAAAGAACACCGGGTCGGGGTGGCCGTGCACATCCAAGCGGTTCACCGCCACCTCGCCCGGCGTGCCTGCGGGGCACAGCTGGCCTGCCTCGTCGATCACCGCCACCTGGTGGCCCGGGTAGCCCTTGCCCATGCTGCCAGGTTTGGCGGGCCACAGGCGCGCGCAGTTGCCCACCACATAGTTGATCTCGGTCTGGCCAAACATCTCGTTCACGGTCACGCCCAGCTGCTGCTGGCAGTAGGCAAACACCGCGTCGCCCACGGCCTCGCCCGCACTCATGATGGCCTGCAGCTGGAGGCGGTAGCGCGCTTTCGCATCGGGCACGGCCTTCATCATCGCCTTGAGCGCGGTCGGGAACAAAAAGGTGTGCGTCACGCCGTGGCTGTGCAAGATCTCGAACGCCGCCTCGGGCGAAAACCGCCCGTTGAACGCCACGATGGGTCGGCCAAAGTACAGGCTGGGCAGCAGTGCGTCCATCAGCCCGCCCGTCCAAGCCCAATCGGCGGGCGACCAGAAAACGGCTTTGGAGGGCCGCTCGGCTTTGAAAGGGTCAAAGCCAAACCAGTTCTGGCTGCAGACAAAACCCGTCAGGTTGCCGATCAT
>CANBTZ010000171.1 GCA_947372495.1 Comamonadaceae bacterium
TCGTTGATGTAGCCCTTCCAGCCCACGGTGGTGCGCGGTTTTTCAAAGTACACGCGCATCACCACGATCAGGTCTTGGGCGTGCTTGTCGGCTTCGATCTTGAGGCGGCGGGCGTAGTCGATGGCCTGGTCGTGGTCATGGATGGAGCAAGGCCCCACAACCACCACGAGCCGATCGTCCTGACCCTGCAGCACCTGAGAGATGGCTTGGCGGGATTGCTCCACCAGCGCCAGGTGCTGCGGCGAAGCCGGCCAGTGCTCTTCGAGCAGCGCAGGCGTCATCAGGGGACGCACCGAGGCAATGCGGGTGTCGTCGATGCGGGTTTTGTCTTGTGTGGAAAGCATGAAAATTCACCGTGGAAGTTGCGGTGAGTTTAAAGGCTGCCCTCGTGACAGCCTGAGGACACACGCCAAGTCAGAGCGCTTGCTGCGCGTCCAAAGCCGCCCGCACGGCCGCCGCGCCTGCGGCGTCATCCACCTCGATCTCCAAGCGCAGCAGCAACGCGCCAAAGGTCTTGCCCAGGTTGTCACTGCGCAGGCTCGACGCGGCGCCGCCACCCAGGGCGTCGTTCAGTACCCACTTGATCGCCAAAATGCGGGGCAGCTCATAGCGCTCGACGGCATCAGCGCCAGGCTGCTGCATCACATGCGCAAAGTGCGCGGCCACGCGCTCAGCCGTGACATGCTGTTGCAGCAAGACGTAACCCAAGGGCTCCCAGGCAAACAAACCGATGTCGGCCCGGTTGGCCTTGTCGCCGCTGCGGGCATGGGCGATTTGCGCCAGACGCAGTTTCATGCGACCTCCTGAACGTCGACAAGGATGTGCGGCTCGATCGCCTCGCGCCGCACCAGCGAAGGCCACAGGCCCAGCAACTGGCTGGCCGGCTCGATGCCATGAAAGCCGCCCATGTACGGCGGGCCTGAGAGCGCCAGCCACGGGAACAGTCGGCCAAAGCCGTCGGCCACGCGTTTGTCGGGCGTGCGCACCGCCATGCGCAGCCAGATTTCGTTGATGTCGTCTTCGCTGGCAGGCTGGCTCGCGTGCGGCCCCAAAAACACGTTGTGCCCGAGAAACTCCACACACACCTCGTCGTGCGGCATCTGCTTGTCGCGCAACTGCTGCTCGATGTTCTCGGCCACGGCCCGCGCCTTGGTGAGGGCATCGGGCCAGCTGAAACCGACCACGGCGTGCCCCATCCAACCCTTTTGGTAACCGGCGACCAGTTTGAATTGTTCTGGCGCAGGGTGGCCTTTGGCGCCCACCACCTCGACCCGGTCGGGGCCCGCATTGCGCAGCTCCAGCTCACCCATGTCGAGCACCACATCGGGTGTGACGTAGCGGTGCGGGTTGTGCACCTCGTAGAGCAGCTGCTGACGCACCGTGTGAAAGTGGATGCGACCGCCCGTGCCCGGCGCTTTGGTGATGAACAGGCGTGCGTCTTCGCTGACCTCGGCAATCGGGTAGCCGATGTGGGCAAAGTCCGGCATGCGTTGCCAAGCCCCGGCCGAGCCAAAGTTGCCGCCTGCGCCCTGGCCTGAGCACTCGAGCAAATGCCCGGCCACGATGCCCTGCGCCAGTTTGTCGAGCTCGTCGGCCTGCCAGTTGAATTCGTGCAACATGGGCGCCAAAAACAGCGCTGCATCGGCCACGCGCCCGGTGATGACGATGTCCGCGCCCTGGTCCAGTGCCTGAGCGATCGGGCGTGCGCCCAAGTACACGTTGGCGAAAACCAGCTGCTCACGCACCGCGTCGATGGGCTGGCCGTTGTCCATGTGCGCCAGGCTCTCGCCCGACTGCTGCAACGCGTCGATGCGGTCCAGCACGGCGTCGCCGGTGACCACAGCGATCTTCGCTTTCCAACCGCGTTTTTGAAAAAGCTGCACCAGCGCATCGCGCGCGCCCTGGGGGTTGAGCCCACCCGCGTTGAGCACAAAGCGCACACCGCGTGCAGCGGCCAATGGCCACAGCTCGGCCAGCATCGGGATCAGGTCTTTGGCGTAGCCCGTGGTCGGGTCGCGTTGGCGGTCTTTTTGCAAGATCGCCAGCGTCAACTCGGCCAAGTGGTCAGAGCAGACGTACTGCACATCGCCCTGCTCAATGGCCGCGCGGATCGGGGCCCAGGCATCGCCATAAAAGCCCAGCCCAGAAGCGATGCGGATGGTTTTCATGGTGCCTCGCGCATGAAAAATCGGACGGTGCGGTCAGACAGCGCATCGAGGTCCATCGCCCCTCGGCCTTTTTGCTGCTTGTACCAAGTCACGGTGAAGTTGATGGCCCCCATGATCATCAGGCGCGCCATTTTCACATCGTCCGCCGCCCCCTTGTCGTGACCCGAGTTGGCCCCCAGCAAGCCCAGGCTCAGCATTTCTTTGAGGCAGACCTGCCACAGCTGGTCGTAGCGGTCTTTGACCGCGATGATGTCTTCCTTGTGTTCGTCGGGCAGGCTGCGCCAGTCGTACAAGAGCACCGCGATGAACTCGCTGCCATCGTCGTGCAGGATGCCGTAATGGGTGCGCACCATGGCGCGAAAGCGCTCTTGCGGCGTGGTGGCCGACTTCAAGGCCTCTTCGGTTCGGTCCAGGCCTTGGCGCAGACCTTCTTCCATCACGGCCTTGAGGATTTCTTGCTTGTTGCTGAAATGGTAGAACGGGCTCCCCGAGCGCATGCCCACCGCACCCGCGATGTCGCGCACCGTGGTGGCCTCGAAACCTTTTTCACGGAACAGGCGGGCTGAGGCCCGGATCAGGGCTTGCCTGCGGTTGGCTTCGTCCTGCCCGCCCTCACCGGGACTTTTCACACGTTTGCGGGTTTCTGCCATGGCCTAGGGGTTTCCCCAAATTGCGGCGTGAAGTTCACGGCCTAAGATGAAAAGCAAGTGCTTGTTTGGTCATGATAGTGGATTCGAATTTGCTGTCAATGAACTGACTTTCCTTAGAAATCACCCACCCAACAAGGTAGGAAGGCAAGGATGCAGGAGTTGCAAGTCATCTTCAGCGGGGTCGCTCAAGGCTGTATTTACGGCTTGATCGCGCTGGGCTTTGTGCTGATTTACAAAGCCACAGAAACCGTGAGTTTTGCCCAAGGCGAACTCATGATGCTGGGGGCTTTTTGTGGCCTGGCCTGTGTCAACTGGCTGGGTCTGCCGTTTTGGCTTGCCATCCCTTCGTCCATGCTGGCCATGGCCATCATGGGCTGGCTGATCGAGCGCGCCGTCATCCGACCCGTGCTGGGGCAGCCGGCCTTCTCCATCGTGATGCTGACCATCGGCATTGGCTACGTGGCGCGTGGCCTGATCACCATGATCCCCGACATCGGCACCGAAACCCACACCTTGCAAGTGCCGTACAAGGACACCTCATTCAACATCGGCGGCGTGGTGCTGGGCGCCACGCAAGTGGTCGTGGTGGGTTCCACGGCCCTGCTGTCGCTGGTGCTGTACGTCGTGTTCCGCTACTCGCGGGTGGGCATCGCCATGCAAGCCTCTTCGCAAAACCAGCTCGCTGCGTATTACATGGGCATCCCGGTGCAAAAGCTCAACGGCTTGGTTTGGGCCTTGGCCGCAGCAGTGGCCGCCATTGCCGGTTTGCTGCTGGCCCCCATCACCTTTGTGCACGCCAACATGGGTTTCATCGGCCTCAAGGCCTTCCCTGCCGCCGTGGTGGGCGGCTTTGGCAGCTTGCCCGGCGCCATCGTGGGCGGCGTGATCATCGGCGTGGTCGAGTCCCTGTCGGGCTTTTGGCTGCCCGAAGGCTTCAAAGACATTGCGGCCTACATCGTGGTGCTGCTGATGCTGGTGCTCAAGCCCAACGGCTTGTTTGGCGAAAACCTGCGCAAGAAAGTCTGACCCATGCGCTTTATTTTCAAGACCGATTACGACCAGGACATCCGGCTGGCCAAACACGGCGGCCATGTGTTCTGGTACAGCTTGCTGCTGGCCTTTTTGGTGGCCGCGCCCTGGCTGATCGAAGAGTACTGGCTGGCCCAGCTGACTTTTGTGCTGATCTACAGCGTGGTCGGCCTGGGGCTCATGCTGCTGGCGGGTTTTACCGGCCTGTTCTCGATGGGGCACGCCGCCTTCTTGGGCGTGGGCGCCTACACCGAGGCTGTGCTGGCCGCCAAAGGCTGGCCCTTCCCCGTATCACTGGCCATCTCGGCGGGTTTGTCGGCCGCCGTCGGCGCGGTGGTGGGCTTACCCGCACTGCGCGTCAAAGGCATTTACCTGGGCATCGCTACCTTGTCTTTTGGCTTCATCGTTGAAGAAGGGCTGGCCCGCTGGGAAAGCGTCACGGGCGGCAACGCGGGCATGCACGTCAAGGGCATCCAGATGTTCGGCTGGGAAGCCAACACCAGCGAATCGTTCTACTGGGTCTGCTTGCTTGTGGTGGTGCTCAGCACGCTGGCCGTGCTCAACTTGCTGCGCAGCGCCACGGGCCGCGCCTTTGTGGCCATCCGCGATTCGGAAATCTCTGCGCAGAGCATGGGCATCCACCTGGCGCGTTACAAGACGCTGTCCTTCATGATTTCGGCAGCGCTTGCGGGCATGGGCGGCGCGCTTTACGCCCACAAGCTGCAATTCATCAGCCCTGACCAGTTCAACATCCTGCAGTCGGTGGACCTCTTGCTGATGGTGGTGATCGGCGGGTTGGGCTCGATCCACGGCGCCTTCCTCGGGGCCATCTTCTTGATCACCATGCCGCAGCTGATTTCGCTGGGCAAAGATTACTTGCCTGCGGTCATTGGCCAGGCCCCCGGCCTGCAAGCGGTGGTTTATGGCGCGGTGCTGATCGCTTTTGTGATGTTCGAGCCCATGGGGCTGTATGGCCGCTGGCTCAAGGTGCGCACCTGGTTCCAGCTGTTCCCGTTCTACCGCAAAGGCATGTTCAAGCGGCAAAAGAGCTTCCAGAAATCGGACAGGCTGAAATGATGAACGACATCCTTCTTTCTGCACAAAACCTGTCGGTGCGCTTTGGCGGCGTGCTGGCGGTCAACAACGTGAGCTTTGACGTTCAACGCGGCGAAGTCTTCACCCTGATCGGGCCCAACGGCGCGGGCAAGACCACGGTGTTCAACCTGATCAGCCGCATCTACACCCCCACCTCGGGCCAGATCCTGTACGACGGTCAGGTGCTCACCGATGTCGCGCCGCATGCCGTGGCCAGTCTGGGCATCGCACGCACCTTCCAGAACATCGAGCTGTTCGAGCACGCCACCGTGCTGCAAAACCTGCTGATCGGTCGCCACACGCACCGCCGAACAGGTCTGTGGAGCGAGGTGTTTTTCACGGGCAAAACCCGCGCTGCTGAAATTGAGGCGCGTGAAAAAGTCGAGCAAGTCATCGAGCTGCTCGACCTGCAGCACCACCGCGAGTCGATGGTCGCTGGCCTGCCCTACGGCGTGCGCAAGGTGGTCGAGCTGGCTCGGGCACTGTGCACCGAACCGAAACTGCTGCTGCTCGACGAGCCTTCATCGGGCCTGAACGTCGAAGAAACCGAAGACATGGCGTTCTGGATCAGCGACATCAAGAACGTGTTGGGCATCACCGTGCTGATGGTCGAGCACGACATGACGCTGGTGTCCAAAGTATCGGACCGGGTGCTGGCAATGGCGCAGGGCATGGAGCTCGCCACAGGCACGCCGCAGCAAGTGCAAAGCGATGCGGGCGTGATCGAGGCTTACCTGGGCACCGTCGACGATGTGTCGAGTCTGCGCCGCGACAACGCGAAGGAGTCTGCATGACGACAGACAACATGGTGCTCAAGCTCTTGAACGTGGAGAGCGCTTACGGCCCGATCAAAGCCATCCGTGGGGTCAGCTTGCAGGTGCGCAAAGGCGAAAT
>CANBTZ010000172.1 GCA_947372495.1 Comamonadaceae bacterium
AGTCCACGCCACCAACACTGCCGCGTCAAGCACGATGTCCATTTGCGACAACTTGGCCTTGGCCAAGGTGTAATCCGCCGCTTTCTGGTGGTCCCCCAACGTGATCGCCTGCGCATGTGCAGCAGGCACCTCACTGCGGTGTGCGGCCACATGGCGAACTTGTCGTGCATTGAGCCACAGCTTGAGGGCCACGTGGACCACCAAAGCCACGGCCAGAGTGAGGGTCAAAGTCAGGGACGGGTTCATGGGCGCAAAGTGTAGGGCAGATTGAAGAGGCCAGCGCCACAGCGGTCATCGGCGACAATCTCGCCATGTCTGAAGTGAACGCCACCCCCACCCCCGAAGCAACTGAATTGGCCAAATCCGACCAAAACTTGGTCTGGATCGATTGCGAAATGACCGGCCTGGATCCTGAAAAAGAGCGCCTGCTCGAAATAGCTGTGATCGTGACCGGGCCCCACCTGAGCCCCCGCATCGAAGGCCCGGTGTTGGTGATCCACCAAAGCGACGAGTTGCTGAACAAAATGGACGCCTGGAACAAAGGCACCCACGGCAAAAGCGGCCTGATCGACAAGGTCAAAGCCTCCACCGTGAGCGAAGCCGAGGCCGAAGAACAGATCCTCAACTTCCTCAAAACCTACCTGCCCAAAGCCGCCTCACCCCTGTGCGGCAACACCATCAGCCAAGATCGCCGCTTTATGGTGAAGTTCATGCCCAAGCTGGAAGCGTATTTCCACTACCGCAACCTGGACGTCAGCACACTCAAGGAACTGTCGCGCCGCTGGAAGCCCGAGGTGTATTCTTCTTTCAAGAAGCAGCAAAAGCACACAGCCCTGGCCGATGTGCATGAATCCATCGACGAATTGGCCCATTACCGCGAGCATTTCATCAAGATGTGAATGTTTTCAGGGAAAACCCTAGCGCCTCTTTTCAATCCATGGCATAATCGAAGGCTGCGTTGCACAACATGTGCAGCGTTTCTCACATCTCCCTTCACGCCTTGACCCAACGATAGGGTCACTCACAGCGGCCAGGCTTCACGCCAAGCGCCTCTCGCGAGCACCGTTTGATGGTTGATGTTTTTTCAACCTTGCGGTGCCTGCGGCCAATGCAACACGTTTGCGGCCGTTGTTCCGTGCGAGTTTTATACACACATGACTGACACTTTGAACACAGTGCAGGACGACTTGTCGCCTGCCGAAAACATTGCCATTTCCGCCGATCAGGCACCCGTGACCGAATTGGCCACCGAAACCAACACCGCCATCGAGGCTATTGCCGCCGAAGACATGGCGTCCGAAGAAGCCGTCGCCGATGTGCCCAACGGTTTCGTCGAGCTGGGCCTGGCACCCGAGTTGGTGCAAGCCGTGGCCGACCTGGGCTACACACAACCGACAGCCGTGCAATTGCGCGCCATCCCGCTGGCCTTGCCCACGGCTGGCGGCTCCAAAGACGGCCAATCCAATGGCTACAGCGACCTGATGGTTTCTAGCCAAACAGGCAGCGGCAAAACCGCCGCTTTCTTGCTGCCCGTGTTGCACACGCTGATCCAGCAAATGGCCGAAGAAGAAGCTGCTGAACGCGCTGAGTTTGAACAAGCTTGCGCCGATGCCGCCGCCAAAGGCGAGCCAGCCCCCAAACGCGCCAAGCGCAAAGACCCGACCAACCCACGCAACTTCAAGGCACCATCGCCTGGCGCCCTGATCGTGTGCCCCACACGTGAATTGGCCCAACAGGTGGCGCAAGACGCCATCGAATTGGTCAAACACACCCGCGGTCTGCGCGTGGCCAACGTGGTCGGCGGCATCCCTTACCAATTGCAAATTGCCAAGCTGCAAAACGCCAATTTGGTCGTGGCCACGCCCGGCCGCTTGCTCGACCTGCAGCGCTCCATGCAAATCAAGCTGGACCAAGTGCAATTCCTGGTGGTGGACGAAGCCGACCGCATGCTCGACCTGGGCTTCTCGGACGACTTGGCCGACATCAACGACATGACCAGCCAGCGTCGCCAGACCATGATGTTCAGCGCCACCTTTGCGCCGCGCATTCAGCAGCTGGCCATGCGTGTGATGCACGATGGCGGCTCGTCGGTCCAGAAAATCCAGATCGACAATCCCCAAGAAAAGCACAACAACATCAAGCAGGTGCTGTTTGGGGCCGACAACGCCCAACACAAGCGCCAACTGCTCGACCACTGGTTGCGTGACACCACCATCGATCAAGCGATCGTGTTCTCCAGCACCCAAATCGAGTGCGACGGTTTGGCGGCCGACCTGCAGCAAGAAGGCTTCTCGGCCGTGGCGCTTCATGGTGCGCTGAGCCAAGGTCTGCGCAACCGCCGCCTGATGGCACTGCGCAACGGCCAAGTGCAGATCCTGGTGGCCACCGATGTGGCTGCCCGAGGCATCGACGTGCCCACCATCACCCACGTGTTCAACTTCGGCTTGCCGATGAAGGCCGAGGATTACACCCACCGCATTGGCCGCACAGGACGTGCGGGTCGCGATGGCTTGGCTGTGACCTTTGCTGAAGTGCGTGACCGCCGCAAGATCGGTGACATCGAGTCCTACACACGCCAGCCCTTCAAGGCCGAAGTGATTCCAGGCATGGAGCCCAAGCAGCGTTTTGATGCACCACGCAAGCCCTTCGGCAAAGGCCCCGCACGCGGTGGCTTTGGTGACCGTGGCGGTTTTGCAGATCGCGGCGGCGACCGTGGCGGCTATGCAGACCGCAGCGGCTTCAACGACCGCGGTGGCTTCGGTGGCCGCGGCCGCCCGCAAGGCGAGCGCTTTGACAACCGTGGTCCTCGTGAGAACTTCCGCGAAGAACAGCCCCGTTTCGAGCAGCGTTTTGACGCTCGCAAGGACAGCGGTGCCCGCTTCGAAGGCCGTCAAGAACCCCGCTTCGAACCCCAGCGCGCCCCTCAAAGCGCACCCTGGGAGCAGCGCGGCGAAAGCCGTGGTGCACCGCGCCAGGATGCCCGTGGTGGTGCCGATCGCGACAGCCGCCATGCACCTCGCCCTGCCCCACGCGGTGCAGCGGGCGACAAGTTTGCCCCCCGTGGCCCCAAGCAGTTTGGTGCCAACACTTTCAAGCCCCACACGGCTGGCGGACCTGCCAAACGCAGTGCTGGCACCAAGGTGCTGAAAATCACACGCGGCTGATCGTTCAAGCCGCTGCCTGACCAGCTTTGTCAGGCCCGAAACCGCTCACGGCGTCTCGCCTTGAGCGGTTTTTTCATGGGTGCTGCGGCAACGCAAACCACAAACTCTGAACACAGCAGGCGTAAAAAAACCGCCCGGGCGTGCGCCGTGGGCGGTTTTCTTGAGGCCAGGAAGGCTTATGCAGCAGTGGTCGCGACCACTTTGCGCTGAGGCAGCTTTTCCTTGATACGAGCCGACTTGCCGCTGCGCTCGCGCAGGTAGTACAGCTTGGCACGACGCACGTCACCACGACGCTTGACTTCGATGCTGGCGATCAAAGGGCTGTAAGTCTGGAACGTACGCTCCACACCTTCGCCGCTGGAGATCTTGCGCACGGTGAAGCCACTGTTGAGGCCACGGTTGCGCTTGGCAATCACCACACCTTCGTAAGCCTGAACGCGCTTGCGGGTACCTTCGACCACGTTCACGCTCACGATCACGGTGTCGCCTGGGGCGAACTCGGGGATGACTTTGCCAAGGCGAGCAATTTCTTCTTGCTCAAGGGTTTGAATCAGGTTCATTTGAAACTCCGACATTTCTCTCGTTCATGCCTGCTGCACTAGGGGCGTTCCGTGCGTCATTGCAAGAATGACAACACCCACAAATCAAGTCTGCAGGGGCCGGATCGCGGCAGGTAGAGGACCGGGATAGCCTTGCATTATAGCTTTTTCAGTTTTCGGATGTGCCGCTGGCCGTCAAGCGGATTAAAAAGGCTTCATCCTCTTTGCTCAAGCCGCCCGCAAAGCGCGCTTGTGCCACCAATTCGGGGCGGTGGCGTACGCTGAGCGCCAGGCTTTGCTCACGTCGCCAGCGCTCGATCTTGGCGTGGTGCCCGGACAGCAAGGCCTCGGGCGCAGCCTGCCCCTGCCAGACTTCCGGGCGGGTGTAATGCGGGCTGTCGAGCAAGCCGTCCAGCGCCGGGTTGAAGCTGTCTAACTGGTGGCTGCCTTCGTCGTTTAGAACACCGGGCTGCAAACGTGCCACGGCGTCGAGCAAAGCCATGGCGGCGATTTCACCGCCCGAGAGCACAAAGTCACCCAGACTGATCTGGGCCGTGACATGGCGGTCAATGAAACGCTGATCCACACCTTCGTAGCGACCACACAGCAACACTGCCCCCTGACTCTCGGACCAGCCCTGCACCGCCGCATGGTTCAGTTTTTGGCCAATGGGCGAGAACAGCACCAAAGGAGCAAGTTCAGACTCAGCGCGGTCAGCGCGAATGGCCTGCAGGCATTTCTCCAAGGGCTCGGCCAGCATCACCATGCCGGGGCCGCCACCAAACGGCCGGTCATCCACGCGGCGGTAGTTGCCTTCGGCATGATCGCGGGGGTTCCACAGGCGAACGTCGACACTGCGGCTTTCATAAGCGCGGCGCGTCACGCCACTGCTCAGCAGGGGCGCAAACAATTCAGGAAACAGCGTGATGATGTCAAAGCGCATGGATGGCCCTCCACGGCCGCACCCCGTCAGTAATCGGGTTGCCAGTCGACGGTGATGCGTTTGGCTGGCAGGTCCACACCATCCACAAAAGCCGACACAAAGGGGATCATGCGCTCCACGGGCTTGCCGCCTTCGGTTTCGGGCGCAGCTTCGAGCACCAGCACGGTCTGTGGGCCCGTGGACATCAAGTCACGCACCTGGCCCAGGTCCAGGCCTTCGCGGTTGACCACCTGCAGACCGATCAGGTCCACCCAGTAATACTCACCTTCGGCTGCACTTGGAAAGCTCGAGCGAGGCACAAAAATACGCCCCCCCCGCAAAGACTCTGCCGCATTGCGGTCATCCACGTCGTGGGCACAGGCCACGATGGTGCCGGAATGGTCCTTGGACTCTTTGACGCGCAGCACCAAAGGTTCCGTCCAGGCTTGCGCTGTTTGAGTGGCTACAGCGGTCGTGGCTCGGCTGGGCTTCATGGGCCGATCGGGCGGCAACAAAAACCAGCGCTTGGAAGAAAAAAGCGCCTCGGGCGAGGCGCTGTGGGGCAAGACCTTGAACCAGCCTTTGATGCCCCAGGCATCGGCTATGCGCCCAACTTCGATGGCGTCGGCTGGCAAAGCAGCCGTTTCCAAAGCAGGACGCATGGCCAAGGCTTGCCGATCAGGCTGCGGCTTTGCCAGCTTGACGGATCAGGCGTTCCACGGTGGGAGAAGCCTGAGCGCCAACGCTCTTCCAGTAGGTGAGACGGTCTTGTGCAATGCGCAGACCTTCTTCGCCACCACGGGCTGTGGGGTTGTAAAAACCGATGCGCTCCAAAAAGCGGCCATCACGACGCACGCGCTTGTCAGCGACGACGATGTTGAAGAAAGGACGTGCTTTAGAGCCGCCGCGGTTCAAACGAATAACAACCATGATTTATCCTTGGGTGGTTGGGCCTCTCTGGAACAAATGCCAGGAAGCCCGTTTTCTTTCAGCGTTTGAGACACGCAACTGGCCACCCGGCCAGTGACACACTGAAAAGCCCACCATTATACAACGGGAGCCCCAATGCCCATGATCCGACCCAGCCGCGACGAAGATATCGCCGCCATCACCGCCATTTACCGCCACCACGTGCTGACGGGCACGGGCACATTCGAGATCGACCCACCCACCGAAGCCGACATGACCGCCCGA
>CANBTZ010000173.1 GCA_947372495.1 Comamonadaceae bacterium
GTTCTTCAGTGGCATCCAGCTGCTGTCCTTGGGCATCATGGCCGAGTACGTGGGCCGCATTTACGACGAGGTCAAGCGCCGCCCCACGTATTTGCTCAAGGAGCGCCGAGGCGCAGGCTTGCACCCTGACCAGCGAGATGCGCAGTGAATCCAGCCGCCATGCGTTCGGGCCTGTGGTTTGGCGCGGTCGGTGTGGCCGCAGCATTGACCCACATGGGGGTGTTTGCGCTGTTGCGTGAGGACTGGTGGCCAGAGTTGGCCAATGCGGCGGGTTTTGGTGTGGCGTTCGGTGTTAGCTTTGTGGGCCACCGCTGGCTCAGTTTCGCGGGCACGAGCACCTCGGTCGGTCAGAGCTTTCGCCGTTTTGCGGTCACAGCCTTGGCAGGCTTTGCCTGCAACGAGCTGAGCTTCATGCTGTTCTTTCGCCTGTGGGGTTGGCCTTCACTTTTGGCGCTGTTCCTGGCGATGGTGGTCGCCGCAGGCCAAACCTTTGTGTTCAGCCGCTTCTGGGCTTTTGCCCGCTGAACCGGTCGATTGCCACAGGGTCCAGGCGCGGCCTTCAAACACTTTGTGCCACCGGCCGAGGTCGCCCAGCGATGACACGTCGCGCGAGGTGACCAACCAACGGTTGGCCGATGGTTCTTGCGTCAAAACCTCAGGCCCTTGCAGCACCTGCGCCGCTTGCGGGTCAAAGTCGGCGCCCTCGAACATCTCACGCTGCCAGTTGTCGCCTGCAGATTTGCGCGCTTGCGGCCAGTCGCTGACGACCACCACCGGGTGTTGCAAGTTCGCTTCAAACGGCAGGTCGTAAGGGTAGCCGCCCGCCACGACCACGGTGTCGTGGGGGGCCATGCGGCAAGCCAAAGCGTGTGCCACATCGCGGCTGCTGCGCTTGAGGCTGTGTTCGCCTGCCAGGTGGTTGAAGCCGATGCCCAGCGCCAGATTGAGCGCGCACAGCAGGCCAAACACCCAAGGTGCTTTCGGTTTGTTGGCGAAGCGCTCTTCCCAATACTGCGCCGCCAGCAAGGTCAGCGGCGGGATCACGGGCAGGATGTAGCCCACCAGTTTGGACCGGGGCAGGCTGAAAAACACGGTGATCGAGATCAGCCAAACCCACAGCAGGGCTTGCCAGGCCGAAGCGGGTTTGAGCAGCGCCAGCTTGTGCCGCACCACGCCTGCAAGGCCTTGCCACAGCACCCCAAAGGCCCACGGGAAGAGCAGGGCCAGCAGCACCATGGGGTAGAACCACATCGGCCACTGGTTGTTGAAGGTGTTGCCGGTGTAGCGGCCAAAGTGCTGGCCGATGATCAGGTAGTCAAACAGCCCCGGGTACGTTTGCTGGCCCAGCACGAACCAGGGCAGGGCGATGGCCGAAAACAGCAGCAGGCCACTGAGCCAGGGCATGCGCCAGGCCTTGCCCCATTGCCGCGTCAGGCTCAACCAAACAAACATCACCAGACCGGGCAGCACCAAGCCAATCAGGCCCTTGCTGAGCACGCCCAGGGCGCAGGCGGCAAAACCGGCCAGCGCCAGGCCTTTGGCGGGCCTGTCGCCAGCCATGATCGCTCCGCCAAAACACCACACCGCGATGCCGATCCAGGTGCCGACCAGCATGTCGTGGTTGATGTACTGCCCGCCAATCAAAAAGGCCAGGCTGGTGCCCAGCATCCACACCGCGCGCCGTGCGGTGCGCTCGCCCGCCATGTGCCGAGCCGCCAGGTACAACGACAGCAGCATGAGCCCGGCGTGCAGCGCAGGCACCAGACGTGAGCTCCAGGCATGCACGCCCGCCACGTTCAGCGTGATGGCCTGCAGCCAATGCAGCAGGGGCGGTTTGTGGAAAAACGGGATGCCGTCCAAGCGCGGCGCGAGCCAGTCACCCGAGACCAGCATCCAGCGGCCCACATCGCCGTAGCGCCCTTCGTCGGGCAGGGCCAGGGGGCGCAAACCCGCCAGCACCAGCAAGGTCAGCCACAAGCCCAAGAGGCTCAGCCAGGATTTACGTGATTCGCTCATGAAGGGTTGCTCAGTGTGTGGGGCAGGTTCAAGTCAAGGCTTGGCCACCGCGCCCGCTTTGAAGGCCATGCCTTTGCAGCAGCGTGGGCAGCAGTTCGTTTTGCAGGACCTGGAATTCTTGTGCGCGTGCCGCCGCGATGCTGTCGTCGGCGCGCTTGTCCTGCAGATCGGGCAGGCTCGGGTGGCACATCAGCACCACACCCGATTGCCCCTTGGCTTCTTGCAGCCAAGTGTCCAAGCGCTGTGCGTATTGGGCGGCATCGCCTTCAAAGCCGTAGATGCCGGTGAGCCACTGCGAGCAAGGGATGCCAGCCTGTTGTGCCAAGCTTTGCAAAGCACGGGCACCCATGGCGCCAATCACCCAGGCTTTGAGGTCGCCTGCCGGGGCCAGCGGCCGCGATATGCGCAGCCAAGGCTGTTGGCCTGCCGGGTAGCGTTTGGCCAGCACATCGACCAGGGCTTCGCGGATGACCGGGAACTGCTGGATGTGTTGGTGGCCATCCACATGGTCGGGCGGGGCGTTCCAATGCGCTTCAAAAAGGTCGAGCTGGCGTTCGATGCAGCTGCGCACGGTGGCGGGGCTCAGTTGCCGGCACAGCGTCCGCAGCATCAGGCGGGGCAGGGTGTCGCCGTGTCCGGCTGAGATGGCAAACGGGCTGGTCCAGTCCAGGTGCAGACCCACGTCGATGCGCTGGCGCAGGGGTTGGAGCAAGGCGGCATCGGCCGGCCAGCCGGGGGCCAAGGTCATGGCGCTGGTCGCGTTCAGGCGGCCCAACTGGGCCAGAGCGGCAATGCCTTGCGACACGGCGGTGTTCATGCCGAAGTCGTCGGCGCAAAAAACCACAAAGGAATTCATGAAGCGCCTGCGAGGGTGGCCGATTGCCAGAACGCTGGCGAGGCGTAGTGCGACTTCAGGTAGTCGATCCACAGCCGCACCCGCAACGGCAGGTGCTTGCGCTGTGGGAACACCACATAGATGCCGTTGGGAGGCGCGGCAAAGTCTTCGAGCACCGCCACCAGTTGGCCGGCACGGATTTCGGCTTCGACTTCCCAGGTGCTGCGCCAGGCGATGCCGTCACCGGCCAAGCACCAGTCGTGCAGCACCTGCCCGTCCGAGCAGTCCAGTGGCCCGCCAGGGCGCATGTGGGTGACTTCGGGGCCATGCTCGCCGGGCACCTGAAAGGCCCAGCCCCGGGTCTGCGACGCGTCGCTCGACAAGGTCAGGCAGGTGTGTTGCAGCAACTCGGAGGGGTGCTGCGGCGTGCCTCGGCGCGCCAAATAAGCGGGAGTGGCCACGCACAGGCGGCGGTTGTCGGCCATGCGCACGCTCACCAGTGAGGAGTCGGGCATGTCGCCCACGCGCACGGCGCAGTCAAAACCCTCGGCGGCCAGATCCACCACCCGGTCGCTCAGGTTCAGCGAGATCGTCACATCGGGGTGCAGCTCGCGAAACGGCGGCACCAGTGGCGCCACATGGCGGCGTCCGAAACCGGCCGGGGCGGTGATGCGCAAATGGCCGCTGGCCTTGACGCCGCCTGCTGAGACGCTGGCCTCGGCATTGGCCACGTCGGACAGCAGGCGCTGGCAGTCTTCGAGGAAGGCGCTGCCTTCGTGGGTGAGGGTGATGCGTCGGGTGGTGCGCACCAGCAGCTTGACGCCCAGGTGCTCTTCGAGCGCGTCGAGCCTGCGGCCGATGATGGCCGGGGCCACGCCTTCGGCCCGCGCAGCGGCGGTGAGGCTGCCTTTGGTGGCGACGGCGACGAAGGTTTCAAACGCCTTGAGTTTGTCCATGGCCCTGATTATGCGATGCCAGGGATTGAATCAAGGCTTGTTTGGGCTGAATTCAACCTGCTTCGGTTGAAAGTGTGGCCTGGGTGAAACGCCCAGCCCCATGGTCCAGGGGCGGTGTTGGGCGTCAGCCCTGTGCCGCACTGGGCTGCGGTGCCCAGCCTTTGGGCAGGCCCGCTTCGGGGGTCATGCCGTACAGGGGCTCGCCGGGCAAGCCGGCTTGCAGGGGCGCGCGGGCGGCCATGAGCCGGTCCAGGTCGATGCCGGTGCGCACGCCCATGGCCTCGAACATGAACACCAGGTCTTCGGTCACCACGTTGCCCGAAGCGCCGGGGGCGTAGGGGCAGCCGCCCAGGCCGCCAAGCGAGCTGTCGAAGGTGCGCACGCCCGCTTCGTAGGCCGCCAGGCAGTTGGCCAGCCCCAGTCCCCGGGTGTTGTGCATGTGGGCCGCGCCCGTGCGGCTGCCAATGGTGCTGAAGAGGCGCTTGAACAGGCGGCTGGTCTGGGCCGGGTTGCCCATGCCGGTGGTGTCCGAAAGGCCAATTTCGTCGGCACCGGCCTCGGCCAGCAGCTCGGCCAGGCGCACCACATCGTCTTCGGGTACTTGGCCTTGCAGGGTGCAGCCAAAGGCGGTGGATACGCCCGCCTCGACCCGCACACCCGGCGCGATGGCGTCGCGCAGCGCCAGCACGGCGCGCACTTCCTCGACCATGGCTTCGGGGCTTTTGCGCACATTCGCCATCGAGTGGGCGGCGCTGGCCGACACGGGCATGGTGAGCTTGTGCGCTCCGGCGCGCAGGGCGGCTTCGGCGCCGCGCAGGTTGGGCACCAGCGCCATCACGGTGACGCCTGGGTGCTGCAATGCGTGGCGCACCACCTGGGCGGCGTCGGCCATTTGGGGCAAGAGGTGGGCGGGTACAAACGAGGCGACTTCGATCTCGCGCAGGCCTGCGGCGACCAGGCTGTCGATCCAGCGGCACTTGTCGGCGGTGGCCATGGTGGCCTTGACCGATTGCAGGCCGTCGCGTGGGCCCACTTCGCTGATGAGGATGTCTGTCGTGGCGAGGGATGTCATGACAAGATTAAACAACAGGCCGTGCAGCCCTTCACTTTTGCGAAAAAGTCATGGGTTTATGTGTTTTTCGCTTGTTTATCGCTCTATAAATTTAGAATACAGTCCTCTTCAGTTTCCGGCTCTCTGCCACCTGGGCAGAGTGCCATCCCCGTTTTTCGACGCTTGTTCAGAGGTTTTTTCATGACAAAACGCACCCCCATCCATCAGCTTCAAGTGGCCACGTCGCTCTACGACTTCATCGAGCAGCAGGTGTTGCCCGCCACCGGCGTTCAGAGCGCGAAGTTCTGGAAAGGTTTCAGCGACATCGTGACCGACCTGGCACCCAAGAACATCGCCTTGCTGGCCGAGCGTGACCGCATCCAGACCGCCATGGACCAGTGGCACAACGCCCACCCTGGCCCTGTGGCCGCTGGCAAAGACATGAAGGCCTACCGCAAGTTCCTGAGCCAGATCGGCTACCTGGTGCCCGAGCCCAAAAACGCCCAGGCCACCACGGCCAACGTGGACGCCGAACTGGCCAAGCTGGCAGGCCCCCAACTGGTGGTGCCGATCCTGAACGCCCGTTACGCCCTGAACGCGGCCAACGCCCGTTGGGGCAGCTTGTATGACGCGCTGTATGGCACCGACGCCATCAGCGAAGCCGACGGCTGCGAAAAAGGCTCGGGCTACAACCCCAAGCGCGGCGCCAAAGTCATCGACTACTGCCGCAACGTGCTCGATCGCACGGCACCCCTGAAGTCCGGCTCGCATGTGGGCAGCAAGGGCTACGCCGTCAAAGCGGGCAAGCTGGTGGTGACCCTGGCCAATGGCAAGAGCACCACCCTGGCCAACGCCAAGCAGTTTGTGGGCTACACCGGCTCCGCATCAGCCCCTGCCTCCGTGCTGTTCGTGCACAACGGCATCCATCTGGACCTGCAGATCAACAAGGCCACGCCG
>CANBTZ010000174.1 GCA_947372495.1 Comamonadaceae bacterium
TCGCCGGGGCCGGGTTCACCCACGGACACGTCGACCAGTTTCATGACTTCGGGACCGCCGTGTTGGTCGATCTGGACTGCAAGGCTCATGGAATTCTCCTAAGGGTGAAAGCAAACGATGCGTGACTTTGCCACGAAATCCATGACCCAACGAACCCGAAGGACAGCTGCGCGACAGCGGGAAAACCCGAATCCCGATACATTGCCGCATGTCCCAAAAACTCTCCCCGGTCACCGCCTTGTTGCTGACGGTGCCGCCGCTCATGTGGGCGAGCAATGCCGTGGTTGGCCGCCTGGTCACCGACCTGGTCCCGCCGATCACGCTCAATTTTTTGCGCTGGTTCGTGGCGCTGTTCATCTTGCTGCCCCTGGCCTGGAAGGTGCTGCGCCCGGGCAGCGGTCTGTGGTCACACTGGCGGCGCTTTGGGCTGCTGAGCCTGTTGGGCGTGGGCTGCTACAACGCGCTGCAGTACTTGGCGCTGCAAACCTCCACGCCACTCAACGTGACCCTGGTCGCGGCCAGCGGGCCGTTTTGGATGCTGGTCATCGGCGCCCTGTTCTTCAAAGCCCCGGTGCGGCGCATGCAGCTGGTGGGCGCGATGCTGTCCATCAGCGGCGTGCTGGTGGTGCTCTCGCGCGGCCAATGGGCTGAGCTGTTGGCCGTGCGGCTGGTGGCGGGCGACATGTACGTCCTGCTGGCCACGGCGTGCTGGTCTTTCTACAGCTGGCTGCTCAGCCGCCGCGATGAGCCGGACGCCATCCGAAGCGACTGGGCGGCCTTTTTGCTGGGGCAAGTGGTGTTTGGCCTGGGCTGGTCGGGCCTGTTTGCCGGACTGGAGTGGACCTTCACCGACGCCCACATCGCGTGGGGTTGGCCGCTGATCGCCACGCTGGCCTTTGTGGCCGTGGGCCCGGCCGTGCTGGCCTACCGCTGCTGGGGCCTGGGCATCCAGCAGGCAGGGCCTGCGGTGGCGGGCTTTTTTGCCAACCTCACGCCGCTGTTTGCAGCGGTGTTGTCGGCCGCGTTTTTGGGCGAGCTGCCGCACCTGTACCACGTAGCGGCGTTTTCGCTGATTGTGGGTGGGATTGTGGTGTCAGCCAGGCAATGAGCCGCAAGGGTTTTGTCAGCTGCATCAGGGATTTCTGAAGCGGATGCTTGCTGCCATAACTAGCGGCAATTTTTTAGAAAGACTGGTTTGCAGCGGTTGCCGTCAATAACCGCAATCTCGAAGCACTGGTTGGTTGACTGGTATCAATTGCGGAGCGGAACTGACTCACAATTGCGTCTAGCCAGCCGGGCGAACTCTTGATTTAGTACCTTGCGCCAATGTGGGCTAGTCACACGGAGCTCACAAGCGCTATGCAAGAGTCCCGGCTGAGTACACGCGTCAACTCGACCGCGATACCTGCCCATCTTGCTCCTTTTGCGCCCAAGCACCTAGCATCTTGAACAGTAACTCCACCGAATCGCGATCGTTCAGGCGCTGTTCGCGGCACTGCTGATCGACATAGCCAAGGATGGTCTTGAACATCTCAATCCCACCGCTGCCCTTGATCTCCAGCTTCACGCCGATGACACGGTGGATCACCCAAGGACACAGCACCATCATCTCGTTAAGGCTGGAGAACTTGCGATCACGCAAATGTATCCCTAGCGCCATGTGCTCGGGGCCAACTTGGAACTGGTCTCCCAGGTTGTTTATGTTCGACCAGAAGGCAAACAAGGTGGCAATGCGCTTTTGCACCGGCACATCGCCTTGGGCCAACAGCCCTTGGATGTGGCGACGAAAAGCCCCCTCATCGCCTTCGATGAATATGTCACCCAGGGCCTCTTGTGCGCTGTGGGCGACTCTAGTAGCAAATTCGATAGAGCTGCTCATGATTGATTCGATGACGTTGCGTAACACAACAAAAACTATGTTCATAATATTACACATAAAAATATAATTTTATTTAAAATGAATTTTTTATAATTCATTTATTCCATTGATCGAGTCTTCACCAAGCAACCCAATCCGTCGCCAGATGAAACATGATGAGTCCTTTGTGTGACGCTACGCAGGTTTATCGACCCATTCCTCGGCTGGAGTCCGGTTATCGGACCGCTTTGTTGAAGACGACTCCATCTACCTATGAAAATTTTCCTGAGCTTGCACGGTCATGCCAACAGCGTGTCGCTGCCGTTGCGCATGGGCATCATCATCACTGAGAAGCATCAGCAGTTCGCTAGTCTTGTTGATGCGACGTTCGACGAGGCGGGAACGCAGGGGCAGCGCCCGAGTGAAATCGATCGAGGAAATCGGCACTACATCGGGACGCTGTTAATTCCGCACGAGGATCGACAAGTGCTTCAGCCCTATCAGTTCGAGTGCCGAGTCGTTCTGGGGTCACCGAAGCACAGTGAACAGAGTCCGCCAGTCATCACGATCCTTAGGAAGGACGGCAATCGCGGTGACATGACGGTGACGTCGCACATCGAGCGCATGCTCAAGAGAGGTCAGATCTCCATCGGCGACCTTTTGGAGACGCTCCACCCGGCTTATGCTCAAGGCGAGATCCAGTCTTCCAATGATTGCGAGGATATTTTTCGAGAACGCATCGCTAGCATTCCCGCAGCGCAGATGCAGGCCGATCCGGCTGGTCAGGAGATCCTTAGGAATCCGGAACCCATCCTGCGGACGTTGGTCTCCAACGAAATCGAGGACCTTCCCCTCAAGGCGCCGCCTCGGTACAGCAAACTCGATATCCCGGGCGTCAAGTACAAGTACCTCATGGCCGACGCCTACATTGAACACGTGCGCGTCGAGAACGACATGATCGTTTTGGATTGCATTGACAGCCACGGAGCGGTCAGGACGCTGCATTCTTTCAAACTGTCTCCGAGGCCGCAGCTTTCGGCGCTCCACCAGTTCGCGATCGAATACTTCAGGAGTCGCCAAGAGCAGCGTGCCCTGTTCGCTGTGTGCAACTCAGAACCATGTAAAGGATTCATCGCTGAGAGCGTCACAGCTATTTCTCTGCAACTATTTAAGACTGATGCGGGCAGGGCGTCATTGGCGGCCATGCAGAACTCCTGAGCCCTGGACCCCACGCCTAGCTAATGTCCCGTTTAAGGAATTGCGGCCACCCAGTTCGCTAATCTCGACTGTCCGCAACCAGCCCAAAGAAGACTAACAGTAAATCTGCGTATCACTGATGGCTGCCTCGACCAACAAACCAAGTGTTTTGCAATGGCTAGACAGCCGCTGCAAAACTTCAGCGCGTACCGCAGATCCGCATCAATACGTCCCCGGATAAGCCCCACCATCGGCCAACACGTTCTGGCCTGTCATGTAGGCCGCGTGCTGGCTGCACAAGAAGGCGCAGATCGCCCCAAACTCTTGCGGGTTGCCGTAGCGCCCGGCTGGGATTTGCGCTTGCTGGATGGCGCGCATTTCTTCCACCGTTTTGCCTTGCTTTTGCGCCATCGCAGGCAGCGTCGAGCGGATGCGGTCGGTGTCGAACTTGCCAGGCAGCAGGTTGTTGATGGTCACGCCCTGGCCCGCGATCTTGCTGCGCGAGGTGCCGGCCACAAAACCCGTCAGGCCACTGCGGGCACCATTGGACAAGCCCAGCACATCGATGGGCGACTTCACCGAGCTGGAGGTGATGTTCACGATGCGGCCAAAGCCGCGTGCGGCCATGCCGTCCACCGTGGCTTTGATCAGCTCAATGGGCGTGAGCATGTTGGCGTCGATGGCCTTGATCCAGGCCTCACGGTCCCAGTCGCGGAAGTCGCCTGGCGGTGGGCCACCTGCGTTGGTGACCACGATGTCGTAGTCTTTGCCGGGGCCGCCTGCCACGTTCCAGATCGCTTCGCGGCCGGCTTCGGTGGTGATGTCTTGCGCCACGGCGATCAGTTGCACTTGGCCACCTGTTTCGGCACGCAAGTCATCCACCGCCTTGTTCAGCACTTCGGCGCCACGCGCCACCATGACCACGTTCACGCCTTCCAGCGCCAGCGCACGTGCGCAACCCCAGCCCAAGCCTTTGCTCGCGCCACCCACCAATGCCCACTTGCCTGCAATGCCCAAATCCATGTTGATCTCCTGAAAGTTAACTTGTGCGGCCCGCTGGCCGCGTCACCCAAAACACACCACTGACCACCAGGCCAGTGCCTGCAATGATCCAAGCGTTGAACGGTTCACCCAACAGCAACACGCCCATCGAAATCGTGGACATGGGGCCGATCATGCCCGTCTGTGCGGTCAGGCCCGGCCCGATGCGCTCGATGGCCATCATGACCAATAGCACGGGCAAAGCCGTGCAGGCCGTGGCGTTGAGCACCGACAGCCACAGCACAGGCTCGGGCACCAAGGCGGCGCCCCAAGGCCTGAGCAAGGCAAACTGCAACAGACAGAAGAAACACGCCACCGAAGTGGCCAGACCCGCCAGCCGCAATGAGCCCAAGCGCTGCACCAATTGGCCGCTGTAGGTCATGTAAAGCGCATAGGTGAACGCGCTGGTGAACACCAACAAGGCGCCCAAGGCGGCGTTGGTGCCCGCCAGACTCACCTCGTGACCAAACACCAGCAAGACACCCGAGTAGCTGATGGCCATGGCCACCGCTTGGCGTACGGTGATGCGCTTTTTGTACAACACCCAACCCAGCACCAGCACCAGCGTGGGGTTGAGGTACAAGATCAGCCGCTCCAGCGAAGCACTGACAAACTCCAGCCCCCAGAAGTCCAGAAAGCTCGACAGGTAATAACCGCAAAAGCCCAAGCCCACCACGCCCAGCCAGTCGCGGCGAGTCAGCGCGGCCTTGCCGCGCCCGGCCCACCAGGCCATGACCAGGAACATGGGCAGCGCAAACAGCATGCGGTACATCAAGAGCGTGACCGCGTCCACACCGTGGCGGTATGCCAGCTTGACGATGATGGCCTTGCCGCTGAACGCGATCGAGCCTGCTGCAGCCAGCAACAGGCCAGACGTCATCTTGGGCGAGTCAGACGCCATCAAAAGCCCACGGCTTGGCCATCACGGCGCGGGTCGCTCGCCGCCACATAGCCCTGCACACCGGGATCGCCCATGCGCCAGATGAACTGGCCTGCGCCAAAGTCTTGATAGGAGTCGTTGATCACGTCCATCTCGTGGCCCATACCCGCCAGCGACTGCACCGTGGCCGGGTTCATCGCGGCTTCGACGTTGATGTTGAGCCCGGTGTTGAAGCGCCAGCGCGGTGCGTCGCAAGCCGCTTGCGGGTTTTGCCCGTAGTCGAGCATGCGCACCAGGGTCTGCATGTGGCCTTGGGGCTGCATGTTGCCGCCCATCACGCCGTAGCTCATGACAGGCTGGCCGTTTTGCGTGAGGAAAGCCGGAATGATGGTGTGGAAGGGGCGCTTGCCCGGTGCCACCAAGTTGGCCTGGTTGGCACCTGCCGGGTCCACGCTGAAGCCGTGCCCCCGGTTTTGCAGGCTGATGCCGTAGGTCGGCTCCACCACGCCCGAGCCAAAGCCCATGTAGTTGCTCTGGATGAAGCTGACCATCATGCCGTTCTCGTCGGCGGCGGTGAGGTAAATCGTGCCGCCCTTGACCGGGTTGCCCGCCTGGAAGTTCTGCGCCTTGTTCATGTCGATCAGGCGGGCGCGGCTGGCCAGGTACGTGTCGTCCAGCATCTGCGCGGGTGTGATGTCCATGCTGCGCGGGTCGGCCACATAGCGGTACACGTCGGCAAAGGCGAGCTTCATGGCCTCGATCTGCAGGTGCTGCGACTGCACGCCATCCACAGGCATGGACGCCAGATCGAAGTTCGACAAGATGCCCAAAGCGATCAG
>CANBTZ010000175.1 GCA_947372495.1 Comamonadaceae bacterium
ACCCAAGCGCACGTTTTGCGGCGGTGCGCCATGCGCCGGACCGCTCTTGAACAGGCCGTTGTCGTCGCCCGTGCAGTTGAGCAGGGAATGCGTGTACTCGTGCGGCCGCGAGGTGCGCCAGTGGTACAGCGGCCGCACAAAGTCTTGTGTTAGTGAGAGCGACAGCACCGCGTCGCGCAGCAATCGGAAGCCTCGGCTGGGTGGCGCCATGAAGCGGGTGCTCTTGCCCGCTTCGGTGATGATTTCGCGGGCCGCGCCCACGCGTTCGGTGCTGTGGTTGGCCAACAGGTTTTTACCCGTCAGACCCTTGACCACAAAAGCCAAATGCCAGCCCAGCGACTGGGCGTCCTGGAAAGCCGTGTTGGCCCCGCGTACACCAAAAATGGGCAGCAGGTGCGCCGCATCGCCTATGAAGATGACGCTGCCATGCACAAAGTCGGGCAAGGTCAGTGTGCGGGCCGAGTAGACCGACGACCAGTCCATTTCCCACTTCAAGCCTGCATGCCCGATCATGGCCAGCTGGGCGTCGATCCGGGCCTTGAGCGATTCGGGGCGCAGCGCCTCTTCGGGCGTTTCGCCCGGCGGCAGCTGGTAGTCCACACGCCAGATGCCATTGGGTTCACGGTGCATCAAGATGGTGTTGCCGGGGTTCCACTCGGGATCAAAAAAGGCCAGCCGTTCGGTGGGGTACGGCAGATCGATCTTGATGTCGGCGATCACGAAAAAGCCTTCGTAAGACGCGCCTTCCATTTGCAAATTCATGGCACTGCGGATGCCTGAGCGCCCGCCGTCGGCGGCCACCACCCAGTCGCTCTCCAAGGCATAGGGGCCTTCTGGCGTGTCGACTTCCAATTGCGCGTAGCCGTCTTTTTGCACCACGGCGTTGACCTTGTTGCCCCAGCGGAAGTCGATCAGTGGGTTCGCTTTGCAGGCGTCGTGCAGGTACTCCTCCATGAACTGCTGCTGCACGTTGATGATTGGAAAAAATCGGTCATCGGGGTCGTGCGGCGCTTCCATGCGGAACACCCGCTGGCCCCGGTAATAAGAATTGCCAAAGCGCCAAGGCAAGCCACCTGCGGTCATGCGGTCGGCCACGCCGACTTGCTGCAAGATCTCCATCGAGCGGCGCGTGAAGCAAATCGCCCGGCTGCCCTGCGAGAACTGCAATTCGGCCGACAGCACCACGCTGGGCACGCCGTGGCGTGCGAGTTCGAGCGCAGTGACCATGCCGGCAGGCCCGGCGCCGACGATCACGATCTTTTGGCGGTCTTGCTTGGGGTGCGCCGAAGCCAGCCAGGGCTTGAAGACTTCGTATTGGTAATAAATCGAAGGGCGGGCTTCGGTGCTGGGGGTGTGCATGTGGGTCCTTGCGGTCGATCAGGTGCCGAGGTTGTGGGCGACCAGGCGGTCGAGCAGTGTGCTGAGGGTGGCTTGCTCTTTGGCGTTCAGGCAGCCGAAGATGTGCTGGTTGCGTTGCTCGATCAGGGCCATGGCTTTCTTCCAGAGCTTTTGGCCCTCTGGGGTCAGGCTCAGTTCAACGCCACGCCCGTCCAGGGGGTGTTCGTTTTTGCTGACCCAGCCCTTGTCCACCAAAATTTGCGCAGCGCGGCTGGCCTGGCTTTTGTTGAGGTTGCCTTTGTCGGCGAGCGCCATGACGGACATGGGCTGGAACGCGCCAATCGCGGCCAGGCTGCGCGCCTCGCTGAGCGACAGGCCCAGCGTTTGCAAATACGACTGGTGGCTGCCCTGGTCAGAGACCTTGTGCAGCAGGTGCAAGCGGTAGGTGAATGAACGCTCAAGCGGTGTGGTCATTTCACCATCGTAACCGCATTTGGTTGCGTGCGCAACCAAATGGTCTGCGAAGTGCTGGCCGAAGCGGGCATGAAAAAACCGCCCGAAGGCGGTTTTTTCATGGGTGGTGCAGGCTCAGTCGAGCTTGTAGTAATCGGACACGATCTTCCACTTGCCGTCCTGGATTTGCGACAGGCGCGACTTGTTCGAGCCCAGGTGCTTGGTGGGTGTGAAAGTGCCTTCAGGGCTGCCGAAGATGTCTGTGGGCACCTTCATCTTGTCCATGGTGGCGATGAAGCTGTCACTGGTCAGGTTGGTGCCGGCTTTTTGGGCGGCCTGAATGAAGGTGTCCAGAATCACATAACCATAGACGGAGAAAACGGTGGGGTCTTCGTTGAACTTGGTCTTGTACTTGTTGGCCCAAAAGCGGATCGGGTTGGAGGCTTCGTCCAGATAAGGGTGAGGCACGGTCATGGTGGCGTACATGCCGTCCATGGCTTTGCCGCCCAGCTTGTGGATCAGGTCGGTGTAGGCCGCGCTTGAGCCGATGAAGATCGGGTTGAAACCGGTCTTGCGCGATTCGGCGATGGTGCCCACGGTCTCACGGATGATGGTGCCCAGCACCACCATTTCGCAGCCTGCGGACTTCATGCGGGCCACTTGCGAGGAGAAGTCGGTTGCACCGCGCTTGTAAGAAGTTTTCTCGACAAACTCCATGTTGATGGCTTTGAGGCCCGCTTCTGCACCGCGGAACACTTCCAAGCCGAATTCGTCGTCTTGGTAGATCGCGCAGACCTTGGTGGATTTCTTTTCCTTGACGAGCGCTGGCACAGCCGCGCGCATCTGGTCAAAGTAAGTCGCAAACAAGGCGTACTTGAATTTGTTGAGCGGCTCGTACATCTCGCGGGCGGCCGTGACGGGCAAGAAGTTCACGACCTTTTTGTCGAACTGCACGGGCATGGCGGCGTTGTTTTGTGCCGTGCCGATGTGGCCTGCCATGATGAAGATCTTGTCTTGGTTGACCAGTTTTTGCGCGGCCAGCACGGCCCGCTTGGGGTCGTAGCCCGAGTCTTCGGTGATCAGCTTGAGCGTGCGGCCATTGACACCGCCTTGCTCGTTGGCCTCGTCGATGCGCAGCAGCATGCCGTTGCGCACCGCTTTGCCGTAACCGGCCAGCGGCCCCGACAAATCCTGGATGGTGCCGATGGTGATCTCGGTCTTGCTCACGCCTTGCTGCTGGGCAAAGGCTGCGCCGCTCACGGCCAGAGCCGCCAGCGTGGTGATGATCTGCAGTTTCATGGTTGCTGTCTCCTGGGTAAAAAGGGGGCGTTCAATCGCGGTACATCGCGTCGATCTTTTCGTTGTACTTCTTCTCCACCAGTTTGCGTTTGAGCTTCATGGTGGGGGTCAATTCCTCGTCTTCGGCGGTCAGCTGCGTGTCGAGCAGGAAGAACTTCTTGATCTGCTCGACGCGTGCAAACTTTTTGTTCACCCGGTCGATCTCGGCCTGGATCAGGGCCTGCACTTGCGGGGCGCGTGTCAACGAGGCGTAGTTGCTGAAAGGCACATCGGCGTCCTGGGCGAATTTCTCCACGTTTTCTTGGTCGATCATGATGATCACGACCAAGTAAGGCCGCCGGTCACCGATCACCACCGCATCGGTGATGTAGGGCGAGAACTTCAATTCGTTTTCCAGCTCGCTGGGCGTGATGTTCTTGCCGCCTGCCGTGATGATGATGTCTTTCATCCGGTCCGTGATGCGGAAAAACCCTTCCTCGTCCATCTTGCCCACGTCGCCCGTGTGCAGCCATCCTTCGGCGTCGATGGCTTCAGCGGTCTTTTCGGGCAGGTTCAGGTAGCCCATGAAGACGTTGGGGCCGCGCACCAAAATTTCTTCGGTGATCGGGTCCAGGCGCACTTCGTTGAAGTCTGCAGCCGGACCAATGGAGCCCGGTTTCATGCGGTCGGCGGGCACGCCCGTCGCCGCGCCGCAGGTCTCGGTCATGCCCCAGACTTCGAGCATGGGCACGCCCAGCGCCAGGTACCAGCGCACCAGCTCGGGCGAGATCGGTGCAGCGCCGGTCACCAAAAATTTGGCGCGGTGGATGCCAATGAGCTTGCGCACATTGTTGAGCACCAAGAGGCGGGCGATGTGGAACTGCAGCTTGAGCAAAGCGGGCACCGTTTGCCGATCCAGCACTTTTTCGGCCACGCGGTTGCCCACGCCAATCGCCCAGGCATAAGCGGCTTGCTGCACGCTGCTCGCTTCCTTGAGCGTGATCATCACGCCGGAGTAAAACTTCTCCCACACGCGCGGTACGGCGGTGAACACGGTGGGCGCGATCTCGCGCACGTTTTCGGGCACGGTCTCGGGGTTTTCGACGAAGTTGAGCTTGGCCCCGGTATAGAGCGAAAAGTACTCGCCGCCCAGCCGCTCGGCGATGTGGCACAAGGGCAAAAAGCACATGCACTCGTCGGTCTCGTCGCGCACCACCAGCGTGTTGTAGCCACGCACTGCGTACACCAGTCCGCGGTGGCTGTGCATGGCGCCCTTGGGCTTGCCCGTGGTGCCCGAGGTGTAAACCAAGATGGCCAAGTCCTCAGGGCGGCAAGCGGCCACGCGCTCGTCCAGTGTTTGCAGGTGCGCTTGTCCATAGGCGCGGCCCAGGGCGCGCAGTTCGTCCAGGCCGATCACTTGCGGATCGTTCAGGTTCAGCAGGCCTTCCATGTCGAAGACCACGATCTTCTTGAGCAGGGGCAGTCGGTCACGCACTTCCAGTGCTTTGTCGAGCTGCTCGTCGTCTTCGACAAACAGCACCGAGGTGCCCGAGTCTTCGCTCAAAAATTGCACCTGCGCCGCCGCATCGGTGGGGTAAATGCCGTTGGACACGCCGCCACAGCTGAGGACGGCCAGGTCGCACAGCACCCATTCGATGTTGGTGTTGGACAGGATCGATGCGGTCTCGTGCGGCGCAAAGCCAAGCGAGAGCAAACCGTTGCCGATCTCGCGCACCGCCTCGGCGGTCTGGTTCCAGGTCCAGCTGCGCCAGATGCCGAAGTCCTTTTGGCGCATCCAGACGTTGGGGCCGCGTGTGCGCACGGCATTCCAGAAGATGGCCGGGATGGTGTCGCCCGCCATCACCACCTCTTTTTGAGGTTGGATGCCAGAGAGGTTCCACAAAGTGCTCATTGGCTCATCTCCAGTTTTTCTTTTTCTTCCAGCGGCGGTCAGCGCGCACGCCTTCTTCTTTCATGCCGAGGTAGAACTCCTTGATGTCATCCTTCTCGCGCAGGTTGGCGCAGGTGTCTTCCATCACGATGCGGCCGTTCTCCAGCACATAGCCGTAGTCCGAGGCGTTGAGCGCCATGTTGGCGTTTTGCTCGACCAGCAAAATGGTGGTACCGCGCTCGCGGTTGATGCGCACCACGATCTCGAAGATTTCCTTGGTCAGCTTCGGGCTCAGGCCCAAGCTGGGCTCGTCCAGCAAGATCAGGTCGGGGTTGGCCATCAGCGCACGCGAGATCGCCAGCATCTGTTGCTGGCCGCCAGACAGCAATCCCGCGTCTTGCGCGGCCCGCTCGCGCAGGATGGGGAAGTAATCGAACACCACTTCCATGTCGCGCGCCACACCGTCGCGGTCCTGGCGGGTGTAGGCGCCCATGAGCAGGTTGTCTTTGATCGACAGCAGCGGAAAGACTTCGCGCCCTTCGGGCACGTGCATCAAGCCTGCTTGCACAATGATGGACGGGTCACGTGCCGTGATGTCTTCGCCCTTGAACTCGATCGAGCCCTTGCGCGGGTCGATGATGCCGCTGATGGTTTTGAGGATGGTGGTTTTGCCTGCGCCGTTGGAGCCCAGCACGGTGGCGATTTCGCCTTTGCGCACCTGCAAGCTGACCCCACGGATGGCTTTGATCGGGCCGTAAGCGCTCTCCACGTTCAAGAGCTTGAGCACCATGTTGTCTGTCGTCATGCAGACTCCTTCGCGTTGTCGCGGCGCAGACTCGACACATCGTCG
>CANBTZ010000176.1 GCA_947372495.1 Comamonadaceae bacterium
GTCCAGCACCAAGGTTTTCACGCCCTGCAGGCTCAAAGAGCCACGCTCCAAATGGTCCATGATGCGGCCGGGCGTGCCCACCACCACATCGGCGCCGTGCTCCAGACTCACCGTCTGGCCGCGCAGGGCCACGCCGCCACACAGGGTGACGACTTTCACGTTCTGGCGGGCACGGGCCAAGCGGCGGATTTCTTGCGTGACTTGGTCAGCCAGCTCCCGCGTGGGGCACAGCACCACCGCCTGCACCGGGGCGCTGGGCGAGCCCGCGCTTTGCAGGCGCTCGATCAGAGGCAGGCCAAAGGCGGCGGTTTTCCCGCTGCCCGTGCTGGCTTGGGCGATCAGGTCGTGCCCGGCCAGTGTGACGGGCAGGCTGGCCGCCTGGATGGGCGTCATCTGGGTGTAGCCCAGTTGTTCGAGGTTTTGGAGCGTGGCGGAAGAAAGGGAGAGTTGGGCAAAACGATCAGTCATGCCCCGATTATCCGTTGCCGTTCGTCAGGCGGTCATGCGAATCGGTATGGTGATCGGGCCGTCATTGATCAGCGCCACTTTCATGTCGGCGGCAAATCGCCCCGTCTGCACCATGGGGTGGGCTGCCCGGGCTTGCGCCACAAAGTGCTCGTACAAGCGCCGGCCTTCATCGGGCCGGGCCGCCTGCGTGAAGCTGGGGCGGTTGCCGCCCGCCACATCGGCAGCCAAGGTGAACTGGCTCACCACCAGCAGGCCACCGCCCACGTCTTGCAGACTCAGATTCATCTTGCCCGCCTCGTCGCTGAAGATGCGCAGCTTCAAAATCTTGGCCAGCAGCTTGTCGGCCACCGCGTCGGTGTCACCCTGCTCGGCGCACAGCAGCACCAGCAAGCCATGGTCAATTTGGCCGATGATTTCACCATCGACCTGCACACGCGCTTCGCTCACCCGCTGAAGCACCGTGATCATGCCGCGTCCTTGGGGTCGTCAAAGTGCGCCTCGACGTCGTCGGGCAGCAACTGGATGGTGGCGCGCAAACCGGGCACGGTTTCCATCAAGGCTTTTTCAACGCGGCTGCGCAAAGAGGCGGCATGCCCCAGCGACCAATTTGAAGGCATGTGCATGTGCATGTCCACAAAGCGGCGCTGCCCGGCCTTGCGGGTCACCACATGGTCAAACCGGATCACATCGCGGCCATCGATCGCGTAGACAAATCGGCCCAGCACCTGATGGATCTCTTGCTGAACGTCCGACTCGACCGCTTCGTCCATCAGGCCTTGCGAAGAAGTCCAAACCAGGTGCGCGCCTTCTTTCAAAATGTTGAGCGCCACGCCCATGGCCACCACCGCGTCCAGCCACAGCCAGCCCGTGATGCCCACCAACACGATGCCCACCACCACGCCCACCGAGGTCCAGACGTCGGTCACCAGGTGCCGTGCATCGGCTTCGAGCGCCAACGAGCGGTGCTCGCGTGCAGCTTGGAACATCACCCAAGCCAGCAAACCGTTGAGCACCGAACTGGCCACCGACAACGCCAACCCCAGGCCGACTTGCTCCAGCGGCTGCGGATCGAACACCCTGTGGCTGGCGGCCCAAATGATGCCCAAACCGGCCACGATGATGAGGATGCCCTCAAACCCGGACGAAAAGTACTCGGCCTTGTGGTGCCCATAGGGGTGGTCTTCGTCGGGCGGCGACTCGGCCACCGTGACCATGAGCAAACCAAACATGGCGCTGGCCAAGTTGACCAGCGACTCCATGGCGTCCGACAGCAAACCCACCGAATCGGTCAGCCACCAAGCCAGCGTTTTGAGGGCGATGGTGACGAGCGCAACCCCGATCGACGCCATCAACAGGCGCTTGGGGGTCATCCAGGATTCAAAGCGTTTCATGCCACGAGCCTACATCGGATCGGTGAACCCAGGGTGACCTGCCGCACAGTGTGCGCCCGGCTCACGCCAAGGTCACCTTGGCGAATTTGCGTTTGCCCACTTGCACGATGTAAGTGCCTGCTTCCAGTTTGAGTCCCTTGTCGCTGACCACGCTGGAGTCGACACGCACGCCACCGCCCTCGATCAGGCGGCTGGCTTCGCTGGTCGAAGGGGCCAAGCCCGCCGACTTGAGCAAGGCACCGATGCCCAGCGGTGCGCCAGACAGGCTGACTTCAGGAATGTCGTCTGGCACGCCACCCTTGCTGCGGTTGATGAAATCCTGCTCGGCCGCTTCGGCAGCGGCGGCGCTGTGAAAGCGGGTCGTGATCTCTTTGGCCAGCATGACCTTGGCGTCTTTCGGGTTGCGACCGCCTTCGATGTCCTTTTTCAGGGCCTCGATCTCGGCCAGCGACTTGAACGACAGCAGGGTGTACCAGCGCCACATCAGGGCGTCCGAGATGCTCAGCACCTTGGCAAACATGCTGTTGGCCTCTTCGGTGATGGCAATGTAGTTGTTCTTGGACTTGGACATCTTGTCCACGCCGTCCAGGCCTTCGAGCAGCGGCATGGTCAAAATGCACTGCGGCTCCTGGCCGTATTCGGCCTGCAGGTGGCGGCCCATCAGCAAGTTGAACTTCTGGTCGGTGCCGCCCAGCTCCAGATCGCTCTTGAGCGCGACCGAGTCGTAACCCTGCATCAGGGGGTACAAAAACTCGTGCACGCTGATGGGCGTGCCCGCGTGGAAGCGGTCATGGAAGTCGTTGCGCTCCATCATCCGGGCCACGGTGTACTTGGCCGCCAGCTGGATCATGCCCATCGAGCCCAGCGGCAGCGACCACTCGCTGTTGTAGCGGATCTCGGTCTTGGCCGGGTCCAGCACCAGACTGGCTTGCTTGTAATACGTCTCGGCGTTCTGTTTGATCTGCTCGGGCGTGAGCGGCGGGCGGGTGTTGTTGCGCCCGGACGGGTCACCGATGAGGCTGGTGAAGTCACCGATCAAAAAGATCACCTGGTGGCCCAGATCCTGCAATTGACGCATCTTGTTGAGCACCACGGTGTGCCCAATGTGGATGTCGGGGGCCGTGGGGTCCAAGCCCAGTTTGATGCGCAGCGGCACACCTGTGGCTTCGGACTTGGCCAGTTTTTGCAACCAATCGGCCTCAGGAATCAGCTCTTCGCAGCCGCGCAGAGAGACCGCCATGGCCTCGCGGGTCTTGTCCGTGACCGGGAATTTTGTAACAAGCGCTTGATTCATAAGGGTTTTTTCTAAAGTCAATGTGAGCATTCACGGTAGAATCGCTCATTCGGGCTGGTCACTCATTTTAGTGGCCCCCTCACCCATTTAACCGGCAGGCCCTTCGCTCACGAAAGTCGAAGCCCTGCCCAAGCAACATTCCATGTCCATTTTGTCCAATTTGCTCACACACGCTGTGGCCTGGAGTATCCAGAGCCTGCAGTGGTTGGTCGTGCTGGTCGGCAAGTCTTTGCTGGGCGTCCAGCACGCCCTGACTTGGCTTGACAGCGCCCACCCGCTGGCCAGCTTCTCCCGCCCACTGACCCGATTTGTACAGCGCTACCCCAAACGCATCGCAACGGTGCTGGCCTCCTTGCTGATGGCTGCAGGCGGCGGCGCATTTGCGGTGGCCACCCTCTCGCCCGACGCCTCGCAACTCAAGACCGTCACCCTGACCGAACCGATCACGGTCAGCGGGCTCGACGCGCAGGCCCAGGCGCTCGATCTGCGTGACCTCAAGCTCTTGCGCAGCGACACCACCCGCAGCGCAGACACACCCGAGAGCCTGCTGCGCAGGCTGGGTCTGTCCGACCCTGAAGCCGCGCGCTTCCTGCGTCAAAACGCCCAAGCCCGCGAAGCGCTTTCGCGCGCTGGACGCTCTGTTTCCGCCGAGGCCAACGCGTCTCAGCAGCTGACCGAGATGACCGTGCGCTGGCTGCGCAACGAAACCGATGCCCAATTCCAGCGCTGGGTGCTGACCCGGTCGGCGCAAGGCCTGTCTGCACGCCTCGAAACCGTGCCCATGACCGCCAGCGTCCGCATGTCCGGTGGCACCGTGTCCAGCTCCTTGTATGCCGCCAGCGACGAAGTGCGCTTGCCTGACACCGTGGTCAGCCAGCTGGCCGACATTTTCTCCAGCCAAATCGACTTTCACAAAGCCCTGCGCAAAGGTGCTCGCTTTGCGGTGGTGTACGAAGTCCTGGAAGCCGACGGTGAACCCCTGCGCGCAGGCAAGGTGCTTAGCGCCGAGTTCATCAACGGCAACAAAACCTACGAAGCCGTCTGGTTCCAGGAACCCGGCAAAAAAGGCAGCTACTACGCTTTTGACGGCAGCAGCCTGCGCCGCGCCTACCTCGCCTCGCCTGTGCCCTTCTCGCGCAAGACCAGCGGCTTCAGCATGCGCCTGCACCCGATCTTCCAGACGCTGCAGGCCCACCGCGGCGTGGACTACGCAGCCCCCACAGGCACCCCAGCCCATGCAGTGGGCGACGGCGTGATCGACTTTGCTGGCGTTCAAGGTGGCTTTGGCAACGTGGTCATCGTGCGCCATGGCAACAGCCACAGCACGGTCTACGCCCACCTGAGCCGCATCAACGTGCGCAAAGGCCAGCCCGTGACGCAAGGCCAAGTCGTCGGCTTGGTGGGCACCACCGGTTGGTCCACAGGCCCGCACCTGCATTTTGAGTTCCGCATCAACGGCGTTCACGTCGATCCGCAGAGCATCATTCAGCAGGCACAAAGCACGCCCATCACACCCTCGGCGCGAACCGCCTTCAAGCAGAACGCACAAGCCTCGCGTGCGCAGTTGATGGCCGCCGCGCAGATGCGCGAAAGCACCGACCAATGACCGCACTTGCGGTGACCCAGGGGCTCTGAGGAGCCCCTTTTTTCTGTCCTTTGCCACAACCCATGTCTGCTGACGCCCTCTTCATTGGCCTGATGTCAGGCACCTCGCTGGACGGCGTGGACGGTGTCCTCGCCCGCTTTGCACCCGATGGCGCCATGCAGGTGCTGACGCACGCATTCGCACCGTTCCCCGACGCCTTCAAGACGGAACTGCTGCAGCTCAACCAAAGTGGCCCAGACGAGTTGCATCGCGCAGCCCTGGCGGGCAATGGCATCGCCCGCCACTACGCCCAGGTGGTGCACGCGCTGCTGGCCCAAGCCGGCCAAGCGCCCGAAGCCATCACTGCCATTGGCGCCCACGGCCAGACCGTGCGCCACCGCCCATTGGAGTTTGACGGCTTGCCCGAGCAAGCTGCCGTGGGCTACACCCTGCAACTGAACAACCCCTCTTTGCTCGCCGAGTTGACCGGCATCGACGTGGTGGCCGATTTCCGATCGCGCGATTTGGCGGCTGGCGGACAAGGCGCGCCGCTCGTCCCAGCGTTTCATCTGGGCGTGTTTGGCCAGGCCCAAAGCTGTGTGGCCGTGCTCAACATCGGCGGCATCTCCAACCTGAGCGTATTGCAGCCCCACGGCCATGTGATGGGCTGGGACTGCGGTCCCGGCAACGCCCTGATGGACCACTGGTGCCAGACGCACACCGGTCAGGCCTTTGACCACAATGGCGACTGGGCCGCGACGGGCCACACCTCACCCGCGCTGCTGGACCGCCTGCTGAGCGAAAGCTACCTGAGCAAGCAGCCCCCCAAGAGCACGGGCCGCGACCTGTTCAACCCGGCCTGGCTGCAGCACCACCTGAACGACTTGCCCGACCTGTCCCCACAAGACATCCAAGCCACGCTGACGGCCT
>CANBTZ010000177.1 GCA_947372495.1 Comamonadaceae bacterium
TTCGGAATGCCAATGCGCAGGCCGTCGATCGAGCCGTTCAGCTGCGCGGTGAAGTCTTCGGCAGGCACGTCCAGCGAGGTGGCGTCGCGGTCAGGATCGGGGCCGCACATGGCGCTCAAAAGCAGCGCACAGTCTTCGGCGGTGCGGGCCATGGGGCCCGCCTGGTCGAGGCTCGACGCGTAGGCGATCATGCCGTAGCGGCTGGCACGGCCATAGGTCGGCTTGATGCCGGTGATGCCGCAAAAGCTGGCGGGCTGGCGAATCGAGCCGCCCGTGTCGGTACCGGTCGCGGCCGGGGCCAAGCCAGCGGCCACCGCCGCTGCGCTGCCGCCCGACGAACCGCCGGGCACGCGGGCCGTGTCCCAGGGGTTTTGCACGGCGCCGAAAGCCGAATTTTCGTTGGCCGAGCCCATGGCGAATTCGTCGCAGTTGAGCTTGCCCAAGGTGACCATGCCCGCTGTGCGCAGGCGCTGCACCACGGTGGCGTCAAACGGGGAGCGGTAGCCGCTCAGGATTTTGGAGCCCGCGGTGGTGGCGAAGTCCTGAGTCACAAAGACATCTTTGTGGGCCACCGGCACGCCTTCGAGCGGGCCGGCTGTACCGTTGGCCAGTTTGGCGTCAGAGGCTTGGGCCTGCGCCAGCGTGGCTTCGCTGTCGATGTCCAAAAACGCGTTGTGCGGGTTGCCGCCCATGCGGGCCAAAAAGCGGGTCGCCACTTCGACCGCGCTGACTTCTTTGGTCTGGAGCAGGGTGGCCAGCGCTTTCACGCTGAGGTTGTGCAGATCACTCATGGCTTACTCGATGACTTTGGGAACCAGGAACAGGCCGCGCTCAACGGCGGGGGCGCTGCGTTGGTTGGCCTCGCGGTTGTTGGTCTCGCTCACCACGTCTTCGCGCAGGCGCAAGGCGATGTCCTGGATGGCCGCCACGGGGTGCGCCAGCGGCTGCACGCCCGAGGTGTCCACGGCCTGCATGGCCTCGACGATGCCAAAAAAGCCGTTGATTTGAGTGAGCATGCGCCCACTTTCTTCGGGTTTCAGTTCCAGACGGGCCAGGTTGGCGATCCGGTCAATATCCTGCAGGGTCAGGGACATGGCTTCAAAAAGGGTTATTGGCGACAAATATTTACCCCATCGCACGGGCGGCCAGGCCGCCTCAGACAGGGGTGATCGGGTATTATCCAGTGTTTGCTTCAGGCACCTGCAAGCAGCACGGCAAGCCCATCGCAAACCGCTGATTTTTGATCGCTGTGACCAGCCCGCGCGCCCGCTGTATGGCCCCTGGACTGGCCCCCAAAGGATTCCCCCATGTTTTCCTCATTCCGCCGTTATTTTTCCAGTGACCTGGCCATTGACCTGGGCACTGCCAACACCCTGATTTTTGTGCGCGACAAGGGCATCGTGCTGGACGAGCCTTCGGTGGTCGCCATCCGCCACGAAGGCGGCCCACAGGGCAAAAAGACTTTGCAGGCCGTAGGCCACGAGGCCAAGGCCATGTTGGGCAAGGTGCCTGGCAACATCGAAGCCATTCGCCCCATGAAGGACGGCGTGATCGCCGACTTCACTGTGACCGAGCAAATGCTCAAGCAGTTCATCCGGATGGTGCACCCCCGCAGCACCTTCCGCCCCAGCCCCCGCATCATCATTTGCGTGCCTTGCGGCTCCACCCAAGTCGAGCGCCGCGCCATCCGTGAGTCCGCGCTGGGTGCAGGCGCCTCCGAGGTGTACCTGATCGAGGAACCCATGGCAGCCGCCATCGGCGCGGGCTTGCCTGTGTCAGAAGCTTCTGGCTCCATGGTGGTGGACATCGGCGGCGGCACCACCGAGGTCGGCGTGATCTCGCTGGGCGGCATGGTCTACAAGGGCAGCGTGCGTGTGGGCGGCGACAAGTTCGACGAAGCCATCATCAACTACATCCGCCGCAACTACGGCATGCTGATCGGCGAGCCCACCGCCGAATCCATCAAGAAGAACATTGGCTCGGCCTTCCCTGGCAGCGAAGTCAAGGAGATGGAAGTCAAAGGCCGCAACCTGTCCGAAGGCGTGCCACGCAGCTTCACCATCAGCTCCAACGAAATCTTGGAAGCCCTGACCGATCCGCTCAACCAGATCGTGTCGGCTGTGAAAACAGCTTTGGAACACACTCCCCCAGAACTGGGTGCAGACATTGCCGAGCGCGGCATGATGCTCACCGGTGGCGGCGCGTTGCTGCGCGATCTGGACCGTTTGCTGTCCGAAGAAACCGGCCTGCCCGTGCTGGTTGCCGAAGACCCGCTGACCTGCGTGGCCCGTGGCTGCGGCATGGCGCTCGAGCGCATGGACCAGCTGGGCAGCATCTTCACCAGCGAATAAAGCCGCCCCTCAGGGTGGCCCGAGTTGGGCCACCTTTTTTGCCCTTCACAGACTTCAGCAACCGGCGCACGCTTCATGGCCTTGGACACCCTGGACCGCAGTCCGCCCCCCATCTTCAGGCAAGGCTTGTCCAGCTTGTCCAAGTTGGTGCTGCTGGGTCTGTTGGCCATCTTGCTGATGTCGGTCGACAAACGGCTGAACATCGCGCAACCCATCCGCTCCACCGTCAGCATCCTGCTGACCCCGCTGGAGTGGCTGTCGCTGCAGCCGGGGCGTGCAGCCACCGCCATGGGCGCGTATTTCAGCCGCGTCGACGAAGCACGCGATGTGGCGCTGCAGTACCAGACCCGCACCATCGGCCAGGCCCAGCGCCTGCAGCAAGTGGAGCAGTTGATGCAGGAAAACGCCCACCTGCGTCAACTCATCGAGTTGCGCAGCCAAGTGGCCAGCCCGTCCAAAGCCGTGGAGGTGCTCTATGAAACCTCTGACCCTTACACACAGCACATCGTGATCGACAAAGGCCAGCTCTCGGGCATTGCCAGCGGCTCGGCCGTGATGGATGTCGCAGGCGTTGTGGGCCAAGTCACGCGGGTGTACCCGCTCGTGAGCGAAGTCACTGTGCTGACCGACCGCGACCAAAGCATCCCCGTCATGAACGCCCGCACAGGCCAGCGTTTCATCGCCTTTGGCGACCCGGTGACGCTGGGTGGCTCGCTGGAGCTGCGCTTTGTGCCGGCCAGTGCCGATGTACAGCAAGGCGATTTGCTGACCACCAGCGGCATCGACGGCATTTACCCGGCCGGCCTGCATGTGGGCCGTGTGCAACGCATTGACCGACGGATCGACACCGCATTTGCCAAGGTCTATGCCACGCCCATGGCCAGCGCACGCGGCAGGCATTTGCTGATCTTGCCCCCGGCCAAGGACGTGCCCGCCAAACCGGCCGTCGAAGAGGTCGCACCGCGCAAAAAAGCACCCAAGGTTCAGGCCCCAGCCAGTGCGCCCCAAGCGGCTGCTTCAGCAGCAGGAGCCAAGCCATGATCATGCCCGCAGGCAAGCCGCTGCTGCTGCCCGTCAACCCCAAGTTCGTCGTGATCAGTTTGGTGCTGGCGCTCTTTACCAACATGCTGCTGGGCCTGACTGGCCAAGCCTGGCTGCCCGACGTGCTGGCGGTGGTGATGGTGTTCTGGACCGTCTACCAGCCGCGCCGTGTGGGCATGGTCACGGCCTTTGTGCTGGGCCTGGCGCTCGATGTGCACGAGTCCGCTTTGCTGGGTCAAAACGCGCTGTCCTATGTGTGCATCAGCTACATGGCCATCTTCATCCACCGCCGAATCCAATGGTTCCCGCTGCGCGAGCAGACCTTGCAGGTGTTGCCCTTGTTTGTGGTCGCAGCAACGCTGGAATGGGTCACCCGCCTGATCGTTCAAGATGCATGGCCGCACTGGAGCCAGTTGTTTGCGCCGCTGTTGCAAACAGCGCTCTGGCCCTTGTTGGGTGCCTTGCTGCTGGCCCCGCAACGCCGCCCGTTTGAGCGCGACAACATCCGTCCGCTCTGAGCATGTCACTGCGTCTGCCTTCACTCGCCGAACTGCGCGACACGCAGGCTGAAATCCACCGCTTTCAGACGCGGGTGTTGACCATCCAGTTGGTGGTGTTGGTGTGTTTTGTGCTGCTGCTCAGCCGCTTGTTTTACCTGCAGGTGATCCGCCACGACGACCTGCTGGAACAAGCCGAGGACAACCGCACCGCCATCTTGCCCACAGTGCCGCCGCGCGGCACCATCATGGACCGCAATGGCGTGGTGCTGGCCAGCAACTACTCGGCCTACACGCTGGAGATCACGCCCGCCAAAGTGCCCGACCTCGAAGCCACCATCGAGGAGCTGGCGCAGTTGGTGGACATCCAGCCCAAGGATCGCAAACGCTTTAAGCGCTTGCGCGAAGAGTCCAAGAGCTTTGACTCGCTGCCGATACGCACCCGCCTGAGCGACGAAGAGGTGGCGCGCTTTTCTGCACAGCGTTACCGCTTTCCGGGCGTGGACATCAAGGCCCGCCTGTTCCGCCAATACCCTTATGGCGAATTGGCCAGCCATGTGATCGGCTACATCGGCCGCATCAATGCCAGAGACAAGGAACGCATCGAAGACGATGACGAAGATGGCAACTACCGGGGCACCGAGTACATCGGCAAACTGGGCGTCGAGCAAAAATACGAACGTGAACTGCATGGCATCACGGGCGTGCAGGAGGTCGAGACCTCTGCGGGCGGGCGGGCCATCCGGCGCCTGTCGAGCCGCCCAGCCATTCCGGGGCAAAACATCGTGCTGTCCATCGACATCCAGCTGCAAAAACTGATCGAGGATCTGTACGGTCCGCGCCGTGGCGCGCTGGTGGCCATGGACCCCAAAACCGGTGAAGTGCTGGCCTTTGTGAGCAAACCCACCTTTGATCCAAACTTGTTCGTCGAAGGCATCGACGTCGAAAACTGGCAGGCGCTGAGCGAGTCGATTGAAAAGCCCCTGCTCAACCGCGCGCTGCGCGGCACTTACCCGCCTGGCTCGACCTACAAACCGTTCATGGCTTTGGGTGCATTGACCACGGGCAAGCGCAGCGCCAGCACCATCATCAACGACAACGGCTCCTGGACCTACGGCGGCCACACCTTCCGCAGCCACGGCGACGGCGGCCTGGGGCCGGTGGACATGGTGCGCTCCATCGTGCTGTCGAGCAATGTGTATTACTACTCGCTCGCCAACGAGATGGGCGTAGACGCTATCCACGACTTCATGAAACCCCTGGGCTTTGGCCAGATCACCGGCATCGACCTGCCCGGCGAAGTGCGCGGCGTGTTGCCCAGCACCGAGTGGAAGCGCAACACCTACAAACGGCCCGAGCAAAAGAAATGGTTTGGCGGCGAGACCATTTCACTGGGCATCGGCCAGGGTTACAACGCGTTTACCATGCTGCAGCTCGCCACGGCCACCACCATTTTGGCCAACGGCGGCAACCAGTTCACCCCCCGCGTGGTGCAGGCCACGCAAGACGCACTGACCCACCAGCAGCAGTCTGTGGCCACCACCCCCATCACTTCGCTCGGCTACAAGCCCGAGCATCTGGAAGTGGTTCGCAACGGCTTGATCGGCGTGGCCACATCGGGCACCTCGGCCCAGGTGTTTGCGGGGGCGGCTTACCAAAGTGCTGGCAAGACGGGCACAGCGCAGGCGGTGACGATTGGCCAAAAAGACAAATACAACGCGTCCAAGCTGTCAGAGCACCA
>CANBTZ010000178.1 GCA_947372495.1 Comamonadaceae bacterium
GACGCCACCTCGCTGGACGTGCCTGCCGAAGACTTCACCGCGCAGCTGAACGGCTCGATCGACGGCCTGCGCATTGGCATTCCGAAAGAGTTTTTTGGCGAAGGCCTGCACGCCGACGTGCGTGCTGCGGTGGACGCCGCGCTGGCCGAGCTGACAAAGCAGGGCGCCAAGCTCGTGCCCATCAGCCTGCCACGCACCGAGCTGTCGATCCCGGTGTACTACATCATTGCCCCGGCCGAAGCCAGCTCTAACTTGAGCCGCTTTGACGGCGTGAAGTTCGGCCACCGCGCCAAGGACTACACCGACCTCGAGAGCATGTACAAAAAGTCGCGTGCCGAAGGTTTTGGCAACGAGGTCAAGCGCCGCATCATGACCGGCACCTATGTGCTGAGCCACGGCTACTACGACGCCTACTACCTGCAAGCGCAAAAAATCCGCCGCATGATTGCCGACGATTTCCAAAATGCGTTCAAGGAATGCGACGTGATCGCTGGCCCTGTGGCCCCATCTGTGGCCTGGAAGCTGGGCGAAAACGCCAACGACCCGGTGGCCGATTACCTGGCCGACATCTTCACGTTGCCTGCATCTCTGGCGGGCCTGCCCGGCATGAGCGTGCCCGCAGGCTTTGGCGCACACGGCATGCCCGTGGGCATGCAGCTGATCGGCAACTACTTCAAGGAAGCCCAGCTGCTGAACGTGGCGCACCGCCTGCAGCAAGCCACCGATTTCCACCTGCAAAAACCCGCAGGAGTCTGAACACCATGAGCAAACTTGTCCAAGGCTACGAAGTCGTCATCGGCTTTGAAACCCACGCCCAGCTGTCCACGAACAGCAAGATCTTCAGTCGTGCCAGCGTCGCCTTTGGCGCCGAGCCCAACACGCAGGCCTGCGCACTCGACATGGCGCTCCCCGGCACGCTGCCCGTGATGAACAAAGGCGCGGTCGAACGCGCCATCGAGTTCGGCCTGGCCGTCAACGCCCATGTGGCCGAGCGCAGCATCTTTGCGCGCAAAAACTACTTCTACCCCGACCTGCCCAAGGGCTACCAGATCAGCCAGTTCGAGATCCCGGTGGTGCAGGGCGGTGAAGTGTCGTTCTTCCTCGAAGAAGGCAAAGAGACGGTTCGCAAAACCGTCCGCCTGGAACGTGCTCACCTCGAAGAAGACGCGGGCAAATCGCTGCACGAAGACTTCATTGGCCAATCGGGCATTGACCTGAACCGCGCTGGCACGCCGCTTTTGGAGATCGTGACCCAGCCCGACATGAGCAGCAGCGAAGAGGCTGTGGCCTACACCAAAGAGCTGCACAAAATCGTGACCTGGATCGGCATCTGCGACGGCAACATGCAAGAAGGCTCGTTCCGTTGCGACGCCAACGTGTCGGTGCGCAAGCCAGGGGCACCGCTGGGCACCCGCCGCGAAATCAAGAACCTGAACTCCTTCAAGTTCATGCAGCAAGCCATCGACTACGAAGTGCGCTGGCAGATCGACCAGATCGAAGACGGCCACAAAATCCAGCAGGCCACGGTGCTCTTCAACCCCGACACGGGCGAGACCCGCGCCATGCGCACCAAGGAAGACTCGGCCGACTACCGCTACTTCCCTGATCCGGACCTGCCACCGCTGGTGATTGGCCGTGACTGGGTCGAGCGTGTCAAAAGCGAAATGACCGAGCTGCCCCGCGTGATGGCCGAGCGTTTCGTCAAGGACTACGCCCTGCCCGAATACGACGCCACCACGCTCACCCAGAGCAAGGCCATGGCCGCTTACTTTGAAGCCACGGCACGAGCCTGTGGCCAACCCAAACTGGCCAGCAACTGGATCATGGGCGAGGTGTCACGCCGCCTGAACGCAGGCGAGATGACCATCGAACAAGCCCCGGTGAGCGCCGCGCAACTGGCTGCCCTGATCGGCCGCATCAGCGACAACACCATCAGCAACAACGCGGCGCGTCAGGTGTTTGAAGGTCTGTGGAACGGCGAAGGCGAAGTCGACGCCATCATCGAAGCCAAGGGCCTCAAGCAGATGAACGACACGGGCGAGCTGGAAAAGATCATCGACGACGTGCTGGCTGCCAACCCCAAGAACGTGGAAGAGTTCAAGGCCGGTAACACCAAAGCCCTGAACGGCTTGGTCGGCCCGATCATGAAGGCCAGCAAGGGCAAGGCCAATCCGGGGCAGGTGAATGCTTTGTTGATGAGGAAGCTGGGGTGATTTTCTATAAAGCCGCAGACAACGTGTTGTTTGGAGCCTAGTTGATGGACGAGCGGACTTGTCGTAAATGTGGGGTGACAAAACCCTTTACGAGAGAGTTTTTTAGCCCACGGCGTTGGACATGCAATGCATGTATGCGTGCTACCGCCAATAAGTGGGATCAAGATAATCCAGAAAAAAAAGCGATCAGTAGATCTGTATACAAGCAGCGTGTAACTAACGCCGGTGGCGGGCATACGTCAGACGAGCTTCTCTTGCTTCGATTGATGCAAGATCGTAAGTGTTATTACTGTGAGGCAAACTTTGGCGATGCAGCTGTTGAAAAGGACCATAGGACACCCTTGAGCAAGGGCGGGACCAATGATGCTTTAAACATCGTTTACGCATGCCGTACTTGCAATCGAGACAAAGGAGGCAAGCTGGCATCGGACTTTTTTGGCTGGAGACGATCAGAGGGGTTGCATTGCCGTCCTCCACTGACGTGTTTCTTTTGTGAGTCAGACCTTGCTGACGCAGGTAATGTCAGTCTACGAATGCCTGTCCAAAGAGGGGGCGCATATTTGCCAGAAAATCTTGTTTGGGCGTGCCCTAGTTGCTATACAGAAAAGAACGATCAAACTGCTGCCGAATATTTGAGTTGGCGGAGGCAGAACGGTTTGAAAACGAGACAGTCTATACGTGTGCTTGTAAAAAGATCCAAGCCGAAATAAGTTTGTTCTATAAAAATAGTCCTACTCCAGGGCTAGAAAATACCGCGTCCCCCGCCCCGTGCCCGTTTGCAACAACACCCCCATCTCGCACAGCGCCGTGAGTTCACGATAAGCCGTGGCGCGTGACACGCGGCACAGGTTGACGTATTTCTCAGTGCTGATACCGTTGGCAAATCCGTCAGGCCCCACGTCATAAAGCTTGTTGATCGCCTTGGTTTGCGTGGGCGTGAGCTGCGGGTGCTGTTCGCGCAGCTCCGCCCAGAAGCGCGTTTTGCGCAGGGCCGTTTGCATGTGTTCCCAAGTCGCATCAGCGGCTTTGTGCACGCAGCCCACGAACCATTGCACCCAGGGCGTCACATCCATGTTGGCCTGGCCGGTGGCCGCTTGCAGTTGGGCATAGTAGCCCGTCCGGTCCAGCCACATTTGCTGCGACAGGCTCCACAAGCGCTTGTCGGTTTTGAGGTCTTGCGCCAAAGCCATTTCAATTAGCGCACGGCCCACGCGGCCGTTGCCGTCCTCAAAGGGGTGAATGGCTTCGAGCCAGAGGTGCGCCAACGCCGCACGTACCAGGCCGTCGGTTTTCCCATGGCTGCTGTTGAACCATTCCACCAGACGCGCCATCTGCGCATGTACGTCAGCCGAATCGGGTGCCTGGTAATGCACGATGTCGGGCTTGCCCATGCGAGGTGTCACGATCTGCATGGGTTCTGCATGGTCACGGTAAGCGCCTGTGTGGATTTTCTGAATGCCACTGCGCCCGGTCGGAAACAAAGCAGCTTGCCAGCCGTAAAAGAGGTCATGGCTCAAAGGCTGCTGGCTTTGTTCGATGGCCGCTTGCAGCACATCGAGTGTGGCTTCTGTTCTTGCATCACGATCGAGCGCTTTGGCATCAGCCATTCCAAGCCGCCGGGCAGCAGAGGCACGGACCGAATTGACTTGCAGAATTTCACCCTCGATCTGCGCCGTGGCGATGGCTTCATCGGCCCAGCCTTGCAATTGCAGGGCGCCCATGTCCATCAGTTGCAGGTGGCTGGCCAGGCCCATGGTCCGCCCTTGCGCATAACGGGCAGCAGCCAGCGCGGGTTGCAGCGCGGCCAAGTCCACCTGAAATTCAGGCCATTGAGGTGATTGCCAGAGGTACATGAAGCGTATTTTAGAGATTTACGCTTCAAATGTGAAGCGAAAACGGTTTTTTACGCTTCACGAGGGTTTGCAGAGCTCAAAAATCGCCGCGAGGGCGCGGCTCCTACAGAGGCAGTTACACCCCGTACCGGTCCCGATAAGCCTGCACTTTGGGCAGGTGTTGGCCCAGCTCGTTGCCGCTTTGCGCTGACAGGTAGGCCAGCAGGTCTGACAGTTGGGCGATGCAGCACACGCCCATGCCCAGGGTGCCTCGCACGTATTGCACGGCGCTGTGGGGCACATCTTTGATGGTGCCGTCGGCCTGTTTTTCGGTGGCCATTTCCTGGCGGTCGAGCGCAATCGCGATCGCGTGGGGTGTGGCCCCGGCGGCTTTGATGAGTTCGATGGATTCGCGGGCGGCGGTGCCTGCGCTCATCACGTCGTCCACGATCAGCACGCGGCCTTTGAGAGGCGCGCCCACCAGCGAGCCGCCTTCGCCGTGGTCTTTGGCTTCCTTGCGGTTGTAGGCAAAGGGCACGTTCTTGCCCAGGCGGGCCAGCTCGATGGCCACGGCCGCGCCCAGCGGGATGCCCTTGTAGGCGGGGCCAAAGATCATGTCGAATTCAATGCCACTGGCCATCAGGGCTTTTGCATAGAATTGCGCCAGTCGGCCGAGCTTGGCGCCATCGTCAAACAGGCCGGCATTAAAGAAATAAGGGCTCATGCGCCCAGCTTTGGTCTTGAATTCGCCAAAGCGCAGCACGCCCGAGTCCACTGCAAATTGCACAAATTCCTGAGCGAGCGCCTGTGTGTCGGCGCCGCTTGCCTGTCCTGTCACCATGGGGAAATCCTTGTTCAAACTCACCAGCCTCAACCTCAACGGCATCCGTTCGGCCACGACCAAAGGGGTCGAAGCCTGGCTGGCGCAAGAGAAGCCCGATTGTATTTGTGTGCAAGAGGTCAAAGCCCAGGCCCCCGATGTGGCGGGCAAGTTCGAAGAACTGGCGGGCTTAAAAGGCCACTTCCACTTTGCCGAGAAGAAAGGTTACTCGGGCGTGGGCGTCTACACCCGCCACGAGCCCAGCGACGTGGTGGTCGGCTTTGACGGCGGCGAGTTCGACGCCGAAGGCCGGTATGTGGAAACGCGCTTCGACACGCCCGCCCGCAAGTTGTCCATCATCAGCGTGTACTTCCCGAGTGGCTCGTCCGGCCCTGAGCGGCAAGAGGCCAAGTTTCGATTTCTGAACAAGATGTACCCGCACCTGATGGCCCTCAAGGCCGAGCGTGACTTCATTGTGTGCAGCGACGTGAACATCGCGCACCAACAGGCCGATCTCAAGAACTGGAAGGGTAACCTCAAAAACAGCGGTTTCCTGCCCGAAGAGCGCCAATGGATGACCCAACTCACCACCGAAGGCGGCGTGGTGGACGTGTACCGCCGCTTGAAGCCCGAGACCACCGACGAGTGCTACACCTGGTGGAGCAACCGCGGCCAGGCTTACGCCAAGAACGTGGGGTGGCGTCTGGACTACCACCTGGCCA
>CANBTZ010000179.1 GCA_947372495.1 Comamonadaceae bacterium
GGCGCAAGCATAGCGCCTTGCTCCCCCCTTCGGTTTGCGCCAGCTCAGGCGTAGCGTTGGCTGGCCAACTTGGCGCCTTCGGCCAAGGCCTTGAGCTTGGCTTCGGCCACAGCACGGCTCATGGGGGCCAGGCCGCAGTTGGTGCAAGCAATCAACCGGTTCTTCGGCACGAACTGCAAGGCGCGGCCAATGGTGTCGGCGATTTCTTCGGGCGTTTCGATGGCCGGGTTGGCCACGTCGATCACGCCGACCATCACGTCTTTGCCTTCGAGCAGTTTCATCATCTCCATCGGCACATGCGAGTGCATGCACTCCAGGCTGACCTGCTGGATGCTGCTTTTGGCCAAGGCTGGGAACACCTTTTCGTATTGACGCCACTCGTGGCCCAGTGTCTCTTTCCACTTGTTGTTGGCTTCGATGCCGTAGCCGTAGCAAATGTGAACCGCCGTGGTGCAGGTCAGGCCGCGGGCAGCCACCTCCAACGCCTTGACACCCCAGTCGGCCGCGTCGTCCATGTAGACGTTGAAGGCGGGCTCGTCAAACTGGATGATGTCCACGCCATCGGCTTGCAGCGCCAGCGCTTCCTGGTTCAGCAGCTCGGCAAAGGCCATGGCCATCTTGACCTTGTCACCGTAAAAACGGTCGGCCACAGTGTCCACGATGGTCATAGGGCCGGGCAAGGTGAATTTGAGTTTTTTCTTGGTGTGGGCGCGGGCCAGCTGGGCCTCGAAAGCGTGCACGCGGCCCTTCAGGCGCAGGGGTGCGATGACTTGCGGCACCTGCGCGTCGTAGCGGTTGTTGCGGATGCCCATGGTGACCTTGTTGACGAAGTCGATGCCCTCGACCTGCTCGACAAAGCCGTGCACAAAGTGCTGACGCGCCTGCTCGCCGTCACCGATCACGTCCAAGCCTGCGTCTTCCTGCGCCTTGATCCACAGCAGCGTGGCATCGGCCTTGGCTTGTTGCAGCTCGGGGCCTTGGGTGGTCCACTGGGGCCAGAGTTTTTCGGTTTCGGCAAGCCAAGCGGGTTTGGGCAAGCTGCCAGCGATCGCGGTGGTGAACATGTCAAAAATCCTTGGGGTTTTAAAAAATCAAAGCGGAGAGTTTGCCGTCAATGCAAATTCTTGGGCGAGCAGCTCGTAAGAACGCATTTGGGCTGCAGGGTCATGCGTCCAGGTGATGAGCACCAGTTCATCGACCTCCAGTCGCGAGGCCAGCTGGCGCAGCTTGCGTCCCACGGTGGCGGCCGAACCGATCAGGGCCGAGTCGCGCAGGCGGTCCAGGGCGAACTGCTCAGCAGGACTGTAGTCACGCGCCGCTTCCTCGGGTGGCAAGAGCGCGCCAATGCGGCCCAGGTTGCGGTCCATCTTCCAGCGGGCACGGCTCTCGAACAGGCGCAGCGCTTCTTCGTCGGTGTCTGCGGCCAAAGCCCACACACACAAAGCTGCGCTTGGCTTTTGAAGGCCCGCACTGGGGCGAAAAGTTTCGCGGTAGATTTGCAAGGCCTCGTCAGCGCCCTGCCCGTCGGTGATGAAGTAGGCAAACGCATACGGCAAGCCCAGATGCGCGGCCAGCTGCGCGCCATAGTCTGAGCTGCCCAGCATCCACACCGTGGGCGCGGTGCCCGATTGCGGGTAGGCGTACACGTTGTGCCCAGGGTGACTGGGCGGCAGGTTTTGCCCGTTCACCCAAGCTTGCAACTCCATGACCTGCTGCGGAAAGCGCTCAGAGGCGTTGCGGTCCGGGTTGAGCAATTGCGCTGTGCGCCCGTCGCTGCCCGGTGCACGGCCCACACCCAAATCGATGCGCCCCGGGGCCAACGCGTCGAGCACCCGAAACTGCTCGGCCACTTTGAGCGCCGCATAGTGCGGCAGCATCACGCCCGCGCTGCCCAGGCGGATGCGCTGGGTGCGGGCGGCAATCGCCGCCATCAGCACTTCGGGGGCCGAACCCACGATGCTGGGGTGACTGTGGTGTTCGCTCACCCAAAAGCGGTGGTAGCCCCAGACCTCGGCTTGCTCAGCCAGCGCCAGCGTCTGGCGAATGGTCTCGTCCTGCCCGCGCCCGAAAGCGGCAGCGGACTGGTCGAGTATGGACAGTTTCAGACTCATTGAGGTTTGGCTTCGGTGTCCAGGGCGGCCATTTCGGCCTCTTGCAATGCCCGCCACATGACCTTGCCGCTGCCGCTTTTGGGCAAAACCTCGGCGAATGTCACCACGCGGGGAATTTTGTACACGGCCATGTTTTCGCGGCACCAGTCGATGATGTCTTGCTCGCTCACTTGCCCCTTGTGCGTACCGCGCAGCACGACCACCGCCTTGACCGACTCGCCTCGGTAAGCGTCGCGGGTGGCGATGATGCAGGCCTCCTGAATGGCGGGGTGGCGGAACATCAAAGCCTCGACCTCTGCAGGCCAAACCTTGAAGCCGCTGGCGTTGATCATGCGTTTCAAGCGATCGGTCATGAAGAAGTAGCCTTCTTCGTCGACCCGGCCCATGTCACCCGAGCGGAAGAAGGACTTGCCATCGCGCTCAAAAAACGCCGCCGCCGTGGCGTCAGGCCGCTTCCAATAACCCTTGAACACCTGCGGACCAGACATCACGATTTCACCCGACTCGCCCTGTGGCACCTCCTCCAGCGTGTCAGGGTTGACCACCCGTGCGTCCACGCTCATGAATGGGATGCCCAAGCATTGCTTCTTGGAGTGATCGGGCGGGTTGCTGTGCGAAGGCGCAGCCGTTTCGGTCAAACCGTAACCTTCGGCGAAGCGCAGGCCGAACTGGTCGAACAGCCGCTGAGCCACCGCTTCGGGCATGGCCGCACCGCCACCGCCGATGTAGACCAGGCTGGACAGGTCGTACTTGTCCATGTGCGGGCTGCCCAACAAATCAATCACCATGGTCGGGATATTGGTCCAGTGGGTCACCTTCCATTTGGAAATCAAATGTCCCGCCACATCGCGGTCCCAGCGCGGCATGATGACCAAACTGGCCCCCATGAAAATGCTGGCGTGCATCACGCTCACCATGCCGGTGATGTGGAACATCGGCACCACGCAGAGTGTGACGTTTTCTGCCGAGCCATTGCCCCACACAGCGGTCGCCATGGCGTTGTGCATGATGGTGCCGTGGGTGTGCATGCAGCCCTTGGGCAAGCCTGTGGTACCGCTGGTGTAAGGCAAGATGGCCAAGTCATTGCTGGTGGCCTGCGTTGCGGGCAACACCGCCGTTTGCGGGCTGTCCATCCAAGCTTTCCAGCTGTGCACTGGCCCCGACGACAGTGCGAGCAATTCACGCGGCGTGAGCAACCAAGCGCGCCATGCATCCGGCAGGTCTTGAGGGCTGACCTGCGTCGGGTCAAAGACATCGGTGAATGCGGTCACCACCAAATGCTTCAGGCGCAGCTCTGCGGGCAAGGCCTCGCTGGCTTGCGCCAACTCAGGCGCCAAATCCGAGGTGGTCACGGCCACCCGGGTGTCAGGGTCGGTGATGTAGTGCTTGAGTTCTTCGGCCCGGTTCATCGGGTTGACCGGCACCACCACGGCATCGAGCCTCAAGATAGCGAAATGGGTGATCACCAGTTGCGGGCAGTTTTGCATGTCCAGCACCACGCGGTCCCCCGCCTGTACGCCGCATTGCGCCAACTGGCTGGCGATTTTTTCTGCGGCCAGCACCACCTCTCGGTACGTCCAGGCGCGGCCCATGAAAACCAATGCGTTCTTGTCAGGGAACCGTGCGGCACTGACCCACAGGTTCATCCACAGGGATGTTGCCGCGGGCGTCAAGCTCGCAGGCAGGCGGGAAGGCCAAAACGCTTCATGAGCACGCATGTTTTTGTCTCCTTATAAGAATGCCACTGCATGTTAATCGTCCGTTGCACGTCGCCGGGTCGCCCCTTTGTCGCAGGCGAGACCTTGATGAATTTTTTATTGTTTTTATCCAATTCATTGATTTAATAAACATTTAAGATTACTATTTACCATCTAAAAAGCTTTTGTTACTAAAATACGGCCCATGCAAACCAATCCAGCCCCCGATACGCTCGAAGACTACTGCGGCACCACCTATGCAGCCAAGCTGTTGGGACTGTCCGTAGGCACCATTCAAACTCTGGTCGAGAAAAATGAGTTGCAAGCGTGGAAAACGCAAGGCGGACACCGCCGCATTTCCATGCCTTCGATCCGCGAATACCAACGCAAACACAACATGCTGACCGCAGCTGCAGATGCGCGCGACAACCGCTTGCGTGTGCTGCTGGTGGAAGACGATCCGGTCACGCGCGAAATGCTGCGCGACTTCTGCAACCGGTGTGCGATGCCGGTGGACTGCACCGCCATGTCTTCGGGCCTGGAGGCCTTGATCGACATCGCCAGCATCCAGCCCGATGTGCTGATCGCAGACTTGAACATGCCCGGTGTGGATGGTTTCGAATTGCTGCGCACCTTGCGCAACAACCCACAGTTCAACAAGATGACCAGCCTGGTGGTGTCTGCACTCTCCGCGGAAGAAATCGAGTCGCGTGGCGGTTTGCCAGAGGGCACCATTTTCATGGCCAAACCCGTGAACATGCATTGGTTCAACGGCTTCTTCGCCGCCATGATGGCCGGTCGACAGAGTTGATCTATCCAAGGCGAAGCGCAGGCTTCGCCTCTTCAAATCACACAAAGAAAAAGGGCTAGCAAAACTGCTAGCCCTTTTTGTTTTTGGTCGGCGTGGCGGGATTCGAACTCGCGACCCCTTGCACCCCATGCAAGTGCGCTACCAGGCTGCGCTACACGCCGAAGACCTGAATTATACCCGCAGAACAGCATCAAAAAGTGAGCATGGATCGTATTTCGAGCAGCTCTTTTCGCAAGTCGCCAGAGGGCACTGGGAAACTGCCCGCAATGTTCAAAGGCATCGCTTCCATGTCGTCATCGACGAACGAATCCACCACCGTGTCTTCGCTCATCACCTCGCCGTTGGCACGCGTGATTTGCCGCCCCGCTTGGGCCAACTCTTGAAGTTTGTTACGGGCTCCGCTGATGGTGAAGCCCTGCTCATAAAGCAAATCGCGAATTCGGCGAATCATCAACACTTCATGGTGTTGGTAATAGCGCCGATTGCCTCGGCGCTTGACGGGCCGCAGCTGCGTAAATTCCTGCTCCCAATAGCGCAACACGTGCGTCTTCACGCCACACAGCTCGGCGACTTCACCAATCGTGAAATAGCGCTTGGCGGGGATCGATGGAAGAACACTGTCCATAGGAAAAAATGAGCGGGAAGAAAACCAAGGGGGAGGTGGAGCTTACTGCAAGTCTCCCCGTTCAGGGAGAGGTGGCTTGCAAAAAAAAACGCGCCCTAAGACGCGTTTTTGATTTTGGCGGAGTGGACGGGAAAGTTCGCCTGCACTCCGCCAAGCCTTGCCCACTCTCAAAAAAACCGTTTTTCCGCTCGTGCGGGTTGATGAAAATGTGTCGCTGCAAAGTGTAGCACCTAGGGCAAAAAAATCGGCACTACTGCCGCCTACCCTGGATGTGCCGAAAACACACCTAGCAGGCTGCTGAAATACTGAT
>CANBTZ010000180.1 GCA_947372495.1 Comamonadaceae bacterium
CACCGGGGCTCCGTGGTGCGGGCCAGCGCCATCGACACCGTCACCCGCGACGAGTCGGGTCGCTGCAGCTTGCGCCTCAAAGGGCTGGCCGAGGCGCTGCCCGTGAGCCGCCTGTACACGCATTTGTTCAAGGCCATGTGAAGCCCTGAAGCAGTGCCTGCGCCTGTGCATGTGGCGCAAACGCACTGCGGCTCACACGCTGTTGGCTTCAGTGCAGTGGCTTGAAAGGCTTGGTTGGCGTTGGCCTTGGCGTTGGCAATACATCGCATTAATTTACAGGGCCTTCACATCCAAAGAGTAGGTATTGATTACATTTGAAAGACCTCCTTCAGGACCCCCCATGCAACACCCAACCATTCAAAAATCCCATCCCATATCACAGCGCTTGCTCGGGGGACTTTGTATCTTCATCAGTCTCGTCTTGAGCGCATGTGGCGGTGGCAGCAGCACCAGCAGCAGCAGTGACAACAGCACAACGCCAACAAACCCCTATCCAGGCGTTATGGCGTACACGTCTTTGGATTTGAACGCGCCAGTCAACTACACATCGCCCACCTTGCTGGCCCACTACGACGCGAGCGTGTTGGCCACCAACAACCAAACCGCCGCCAATGTCACCACCGACAAAGGCGCCACGCTGGGCCGTGTGTTGTTCAACGATGTCCGTTTGAGCTTCAACAACACCAAGTCCTGCGCTTCGTGCCACAGCCAAGCCAATGGATTCGTTGACCAAGCCCAGTTCAGCACCGGGTTTGCTGGAGGCCTCACCACAGCGCACGCCATGCGCTTGGGCAATGTGGCCTTCTACCAGGGCAACAGCATGTTTTGGGACAAACGCGCCACCAGCATCGAAGACCAGGCAACCGACCCGATTCAAAACGCCACAGAGATGGGTTTTGACACCACGCACGGCGGCTTGGCGGCGCTGTTGACCAAAATGCAAACCTTGCCTTACTACCCCGAATTGTTCAAATGGGCGTTTGGCGACAGCACCATCACCGAAACGCGCATTCAAAACGCACTGGCGCAATTTCAGCGCAGCATGGTCTCAGCCAACAGCCAATGGGACCGCGCCTATGCCGTGGTCTACGCCAGCAATGGCAACACCAACAGCCCACAAAACTTTGGGCGATCATTGGCGGGCAACAACATCCCTGCGGCGGACCGCTTCACAGCATCTCAAGACCGAGGACGCGCTTTGTTCATTCAGGGTCCCAACAATGGCGGCAAAGGTTGCGCGGGTTGCCATCAGCCCCCGACATTTGCGCTCGACCCCAATTCAAGAAGCAATGGGCTGGACCAAGGCGAGACCCAAATTTTCAAATCGCCCTCGCTCAAAAACGTCGCACTGTCAGGCCGCTTCATGCACGACGGACGCTTCAGCTCTCTGGAGCAAGTCTTGGCGCATTACGCGACTGGCATCCAGGCCGGGCCTGCCCGCGACAACCGCTTGCCCGTTGGCGGGATCGGCATGACCGCACAAGAGCAAGCCGACATCGTGGCCTTCCTGCAAACCCTGACCGACACCACGCTCAACACCGACACCCGCTTTGGCAGCCCCTTCATCAAGTGAAGCCGCAGGCCTGAGCGGTCAAACCCTGTTCAGGCCTGGTGCAGGCGCGCCCTGCGGTGCCTGCGCAAGTGCATGATCGCCAGCGCCAGCGAGGCCAGCTGCAAAGCAGCGCAAAAGAAAAACGGCGCGCCAATGCGCCAGTCGCCTTGCGGCAGGTGCGAGACCATGGCCAGCAAAGGCGCGCCCAGCATGGGCGCAACGACGGCCATCAGTCCGTTGAGCGAGCTGACCGCGCCCATGGTCTGGCCCTGGCTTTTGCTGTCAGCGGCGGACGAAATCATGCTCTGCACCGACGCCGCCACCGTGCCGCCCAGCAGGTTGAAACTGATGACGGCGTACATCATCCAGCCCTCGGTAGCCGCGCCCCACAGCGTGTAGGCGATGACCGAGGACACCAGCCCCATGATGGCCAGCTGCTGCGGCACAAAGCGCTTGAGCAAGCGCCCCATCAGCACGCCTTGCACCAACACCGCGACGATGCCCACCACGGCCAGAGACCAACCGTTTTCTTGCGGCCCCCAACCGAACTTGAAGCTGTTGTAGAGCACCCAGACGGTGTAGAGCACAAACTGCGCCAAACCGCTGAACGCCACCACCCCCACCAGCGGCCCCACGCCCTTGAGCTGCGCCAGCTTGCGCAGCGAGGTGGCCGGGTTGGCCGTGCGCCAGCTGAACGGTTTGCGCTGCGACACAGGCAAAGACTCGGGCAAAACAAAGTAGCCGTACAGCCAGTTGAGCAAAGTCAGGCTGCCCGCCACATAAAACGGCAAGTGCAGATTGATCGCCCCCAGCAAGCCCCCCAGCACCGGGCCGATGATGAAGCCCAGCCCCATCATGGCGCCCAGCAAGCCAAAGCGCTTGGCGCGCTCTTCGGGGGCAGAAATATCGGCCACATAGGCGTTGGCAATGGCCGCGTTGGCCTGCATCGCGCCGCCCACGGTGCGCACCGCGATCAGCCCCCACAGCGAGGTGGTCATGGCCGTGCCAAAAAAGCTCACGCCCAGCCCCATGAAGCCCAACAACAACACGGGCCGCCTGCCAAAACGGTCTGACAAGGCCCCCAGCACGGGTGAGGCCAAAAAGTTCGACACCCCAAACGACACCGCCGCCACGCCATACCAATAGGCCTGGTCGGCCTGGCTGGTGGCAAAACTGCCCACCAGCGCGGGCAAAACCGGAATGATGATGCCAATGGCGGCCATGTCGATGAGCACAGCCAGCATGATGAAAGGCATCGCAGCCTCTCGGGAACGGAATTGATTACGCACGGATGAGCCCGATCGGCAAGAAAGTCAGCAAGGGGGAACAGACCCGCGATTCTAATGAACTGCCATCTGCACAAGGGGCGCAGCAGGCTTGTGCTGACCGATCATGGCCGCACCCGATCCAGCCCCTAAAATCAGGGCATGAATTCCCCCGCCAACAAAGCCACCGATTCCAACACCGCCGCCGACACCAAGGTCAGCAACTTCCTGCGCCAGATCATCGAAAAAGACCTGGAACAAGGCACCTACGCCAGCCGCCGCTGGGCAGGCAGCCCGGGTGATGCCGCGCACCACGCTGCGGGCGAGCCCGATCCGGCCAAGATCCGCACCCGCTTTCCGCCCGAGCCCAACGGCTACCTGCATGTGGGCCACGCCAAAAGCATCTGCATCAACTTCGGGCTGGCCAAGGAATACGGCGGCGTGTGCCACCTGCGCTTTGACGACACCAACCCCGAAAAAGAAGACACCGAATACGTCAACAGCATCATCGACGCCGTGAAGTGGCTCGGCTTTGACTGGAGCCAACCGGGCAACGACAAGGCTTACCAAGCCAGCGACTACTTCGACTTCATGTACTGCGCCGCTGAGGCTTTGATCCAAGCCGGCCACGCCTATGTGGACGAACAAAGCGCGGAAGACATGCGTGCCAACCGGGGCGACTTTGGCAAACCCGGCGTGGACAGCCCTTTCCGCAGCCGTACCGTGGCAGAAAACCTGACGCGATTCCGCGAGATGCGCGATGGCAAGCTCGATGACGGCGCCGCCGTGCTGCGCGCCAAGATCGACATGGCCTCGCCCAACATCAACATGCGCGACCCGGCCATCTACCGCATCCGCCGCGCCACCCACCACCACACGGGCGACAAATGGTGCATCTACCCGATGTACACCTTTGCCCACCCCATCGAAGACGCGCTGGAGCAAATCACCCACAGCATCTGCACGCTGGAGTTTGAAGACCAGCGCCCGTTTTACGACTGGCTGATGGACCGCCTGTGCGAATGCGGCCTGCTGGCCGCGCCCAGCCCCAAACAATATGAATTTGCCCGCCTGAACCTGACCTATGTGATCACCAGCAAACGCAAGTTGGCGCAACTGGTCAATGAAGGCAAAGTCAGCGGCTGGGACGACCCACGCATGCCCACCATCGTGGGCCTGCGCCGCCGGGGCTACACCCCGACAAGCCTGCGCCTGTTTGCCGACCGCATTGGCGTGACCAAGAGCGACAGCTGGATCGACTACAGCACGCTCGAAGGGTGCCTGCGCGAAGACCTGGAAAACAAAGCCCACCGCGGCATGGCAGTGCTCGACCCCGTCAAGCTCGTGCTGACCAACTGGGCCGAGGCCTTTGGCAGCGACGCCCACACCGAAGCCTGCACCCAACCCGCCCTGCCCCACAGCGCGGTGGCCGAAGGCCAAACCCCGCCTGCCGACCGCACATTCCAGATCGGCAAAGAAGTGTGGATCGAGCGCGAAGACTTTGAAGAAGTGCCTCCCAAGGGCTACAAAAGATTGTTCCCCGGCAACGTGGTGCGACTGAAAGGTGGCTACGTGATCGAATGCACCGGCTGCGCACGCGACGCAGCTGGCCATGTGACCGAAGTGCACGCCAAAGTCATCCCCGGCACCAAGAGCGGCACCCCCGGCGCCGACAGCGTCAAAGCCAAAGCCGCCATCACCTGGGTGAGCGTGATGGATGGCGTGCCAGCCGAGGTTCGCCTGTACGACCGCCTGTTTGCCGAAGCGCACCCCGATGCGGGCGGCAAAGACTTCTTGCAAAGCCTCAACCCGGACAGCTTGAAGGTCGTCACGGCCTATGTGGAGCCGTCATTGGCCGGGGCACAGCCAGACCAGAAGTTCCAGTTTGAGCGGTTTGGCTACTTTGTGGCGGATCGCCTGGATCATGTGGCGGGGGCGAAGCCGGTGTTCAACCGGGTAACGGGGTTGAAGGACAGCTGGGGCAAGTAATGACAGCGGCTTAAATTAGCCTTGCCGCAGAACCTCGCTAAACTTGCCCCATGCACCCCGCCATTGCCCAACACCGCGCCGATATTTCGGTCATCTGTCAGCGATACCAAATCCGCCGGCTGGAGGTGTTCGGCTCGGCCGCACGTGCCGATGACTTTGACGCTGAACGCAGCGACGCCGACTTTTTGGTGGAGTTTTCACCCGAGGCCCCCGCAGACTTGCACCGCTTTTTTGGCATCAAGTCAGAACTAGAAACGCTTTTGGGCAGGGGCGTCGATCTGATCGAGCCCGGTGCGGTGCGCAACCCCTTTGTGCTGGCCAGCATCAACCAGCACCGCGAGGCGATTTATGCAGCGTGACCCTCGCGCATTTTTGTGGGATGTGCGTGAAGCGGCGTTGGCCATCCAAACCTTCACAACAGGGTTGGACGTTACCGCCTACGCAACCAACCAACTGGTTCAGGCAGCCGTTGAGCGCAAGTTTGAAGTGATTGGGGAAGCCCTGAACCAACTCTCCAAGCTGGATGCATCCATTGCTGCGCAATTGCCCGACTTGCCGCAAATCGTGGCCTTTCGCAACCAACTGATCCACGGTTACGCCACAGTCAACCCCAGCACGGTGTGGACCATTGCTCAAAGTTCTCTACCCAGCTTAATCACTGTTGTTCAAGCTTTGCTGGGCGAACAAGCTTAAGAATTGGGTTCAAACAAACCCAATTTGGGTA
>CANBTZ010000181.1 GCA_947372495.1 Comamonadaceae bacterium
TTTTGACACTTCCCCAGATCGAGCAGGCGGACAACGAGCCTCTGCAAGACCGGAGCAAACCGCAATCGGGTACGCCTTTGCAAGAGCTGATTCGGCGCGGTTTGAGCACCAACCCGCAGCTGCAACAGGTGCAAGCACAGCAAGAAAGCGCCCAGGCGCAGCGCAAAGCCGCACGGGCCGACCTGTTGCCCAGTTTCTCCATCCGCAGCGCCACGGGACCAGAGCAATCCCAAACGGTCGGCAGTGCGCAAAACAAGCACACCTACAACATGAACTCGCTCAGGCTGACGCAGCCTGTGTACAACCGGGTGCTGCAAAACGAATTTGCGGCCACGCAGCAGGCCGAATCGGCCGCCGATTTGCGTTTGCGCAGCGCTCACGAAAACACGGTGGTCTCTGTGGTGCGTGCCACGGTGGATTTGGCCGCTGCCAAGCTGGTGTTGCAATTCTCAGATGTGCAGCTCACGCAGCTGCAAAGCATCATGACGTACTTGGAAAACCGGGCCGCAGCAGGGGCGTCCAGCCAGGCCGATCTGGAGCGAGCCCGCACCCGCGTGTTTGGCGCCCGCCAGACCCGTCTGGAGCAACAAGCGGCTTACCGCAACGCCATGGTCGAGCTGCAACGCATCACAGGCTCACAGCCCGAGGCGATCGAGTTGCCTTCGATCCAGCAGTTTCCAGCTTTCACAATGGACCGCAAAGCGCTGCACGAATGGGCCGTGACCCAGAACGCCGACATCCGCGCACTGCAGCGCGATGTCGATGTGCAGCAACTGCGCGTCAAGGCCGAGCTGGCCCGTTACCAGCCTGTGGTGGGCTTGAGCCTGGAGCACGATTCGAGCAAAAACATCCAAGGCACCAACAACCGCCACACCGACACCCGTGCATTGGTGGTGGTGAACTGGGCCACCTCGTTGGGGGGCAAAGAATGGTTCCAATCGCAGGTGGCCAGCGCCGAGCTGCGTCAACGCGAAGCCCGTTTGACCGACGAGAAACAGCGCATGGGCCAGGCGCTGGACACCGACTTGGCGATGCTCGAGTCGTCCAAGCTGCGTATCGGTGCAGCGCAACTCGAGCAAGCCTCGGCGGCCCGTGTGGTGGACGCCGTGGAGGAGCAACTGCGCACAGGCCGCTTGGGCTCTTTGCTCGAAGCGCTCGACGCCAGCGAGCGGTATTTTGGTGCCCGCCAACGCCTGACATTGGCGGTGGGCCAGACCATCAAAGCCCAGGCGCAAATCTTGCAACGCGTTGGCCAACTCAGCGATGACGCGGTCACCGAGTTGAGCACAAGCACTCAACCCGCAACGTCCAAGCAGCCTTCTTGAGCGCTTGTCCTTTCCTTTAAACAAAGACCCCTCATGTCAGGCCATTCAGATTCCAGCGACGGCGGCGACCTCTTTTGGCCCGGCTACGTGGACGCCGTCACCAATTTGGCGATCAACCTGTTGTTCGTCATTGCGGTGATGAGCATCGTGGTCATCGGCATCACCTTGCAGATCGCGCAAATGACCAAGAAAAAGGCCATTGAAGAAGCGCAGTCACACCAAACCGCCAGCTCGGCGTCCAGCACTCAAGAAAAGCAAAAGGGCGAAGCCGCCAAAGACGCCAACGCCAGCACCAAAGACCCCGTGGTGAGCCAGCTGCAGCAAACCATCAGCGAATACCAAAAGAAGCTGGAGCAAACGCAAAAGCAGCTGCAAGACGCTCAGGCCAAGTTGTCATCGTCAGACAGTGTGCCCATCCAGACCGTGCAGGCCTCGCAAAACAAGCCCACCGATCCCAAGCAGCCCAACAAGGTCCAGGCCATGAACCAGGAGGCTGTCATGATCGTCTTCAGCCCCGACGTGGTGACCATGGCCCCCACCGAAGTGGCCGACCTCATGGCCAAGCTCAAGAAAATCAGCCCCCTCAACACCGGGCGCTGGGAAATCAACGTCATCTCGCCCAAGGGCTTTTCTGAGGCGGTTCGCCTGTCGTTTTACCGCGCCAACGCAGCCCGCAACGCCCTGCTCGAAAACGGCGTGTCCAGCCAAGCCGTCGACATGAAGATCAACGAAAGCGCCCAACCCGGCGCAGACAACAGCAAGGTGTTGGTGAAATGGTTGCCTTGAAAAACCTCGAACCCGATCACCGCTTGCTGCTGGCCTTGTCGGCCCTGATGACCTGCCTGCTTGTGTGGGCCGTATTTTGTCCGGTGGACCAGATCGTGCGCGCCGAAGGCCGCATCATCCCTACGGGCCGTGCCCAGACCATCCAGCACCTCGAAGGGGGCATCGTCAGCCAGATTTTGGTGCGCGAAGGCCAGATGGTTCAAGCCGGTGATGTGCTCATGCGGCTGTCCGATGTGCAGGCCAACACCTCGGTGCAGCAGGGCCAGTCGCGCCTGCATGTGCTCAAGGCCCAACAGGCCCGCTTGACGGCCGAAGCCATGGGCCAGGCCACGCCCGAATTTGAAGCCGACATCCCTGCAGACATCCAGCAAGAAGCCTTGAGCGCTTTCCGTGAGCGCATCAGCCGCTTTCAGTCTGAGCGGCAAGTCCTGAGCCAGCAACACGCCCAGCGGCAAGCCGAACTCAGCGAAGCGGCCAGCCGCACCCAGAGCGTGCAGGCCGAGCTCGACTTGGCCCGCAAACAGTCCAATCTGATGGACGGCCTGTACCGCAAGGGGGCGGCCTCGCAGATGGAACTGCTGGATGCGCAAAGCCGCACCCAAAAACTCAACACCGCAGAGAACGACATCCTGGCGTCCATCCCGCGCTTGAAGGCTGCCATCGCCGAGCTGTCGGCCAAGCTGGCCGAATCAACCGCGCGGTTTCGCGCCGAGGCCCGCACCGAGCTGACCCAGGTCAGCGCCGAGGTGGCCAAGATGAACTTGGCCGTGGACGGCGACTCCGACCGCCTGAGCCGCACCGAAGTGCGCGCCCCCACCAGCGGCTTCATCAACCGCCTGAACGTCAACACCATTGGCGGTGTGGTCAAGCCAGGCGAAGCGATTCTTGAAATCACGCCCACCGAAGGCCCCGTGGCCGTCGAGGCGCGTGTGCGCCCCAATGACCGCGCTTCGCTGCGTGCAGGGCTTGAAACCCGCGTGTTGATCGGTGCTTATGACTATGCGGTGTACGGCGCACTCCAAGGCCGCCTCATCGAGGTCAGCGCCGACACCGTGCCCGACGAAACCGGTCAGCGCTACTACCGTGTGCTGATTCAAACCGACAAGCCCGAGGGGCGCATGGCGACCAAGGCCATCTTGCCGGGCATGACGGCCCGTGCCGATGTGGTGCTGGGCCAGCGCACGGTGCTGAGTTATTTGCTGTCACCTCTCTTGCGGTTCAAACAACAAGCTTTCACAGAGCCGACCTGAACCCACACGAACTCCAAAAAACCAAGAAAGAAGAACCATGAAACGACTTCAGCTTTATTACTGGTACATCGGCCTGCCTGTGCTGATGGTGGCTTTGGGCTCTGTGGTCTTTTTCGATGCCATCATGAGCACCGTCAAGGGCAACCCGCACCCCCAGATCAACTACATCATCTTTGTGCTGGTGGTGGCAGGCTGCTACCAGATGCTGGCGCATGTGCGCCGCATCAACCGTGAAGGCAATCTGTTTCGCCAGTACCGCCGCATGGTGCAAAACGAAATGTCGGCCGACGAAGTCGCCGTGCTGCTCAAAGACTTGGGCAAAGAGTTTGACGTTGCCCCTTTGATCCAGCTGATCCAGGGCATGCGCGGCACGGCTCTCACGGGCGTTCAGCACGCAGCCGTCGAGTCAGAAATGGAGCGCTTTGCGGCGCGCCAATCGCGCCGCCTGATCCTGGCGAATTTCATGGGCGGCCTGATGGTCGGCATGGGCTTGCTGGGCACCTTCATTGGTTTGCTGGGTGCGCTGGCCGAAATCGGCAAGCTGATTGGTTCCTTCAATCTGGGCGCAGGCCTGACCGACCCGCTGGCCACCATCAGCGAGTTGGTGGCGCGCCTCACCGCCCCCATGCAGGCCATGGGCGTGGCCTTCAGCGCCTCGCTGTTCGGCGTGTTGGGCTCGCTCGTCATGGGCGTGCTCATGGTGGGCGTGCGCGGCGCTTCCAGCGATCTGGTGTCCTTTGTGCAGTCCGACACCTCGTTCATGCTCGAAATCACCCCCCCTGGCGAAGAAGTACAAGAAGCCGACGGCAACCCCTTGGCGCAAGCCTTGGGCCAATTGGCCGAGCATTCGCCGCTGTTGCGAGGCCTGGCCGTGGCGCTGGACCAGTCCGAGCGCCGTGTGCGCGAGCTGCTGGGCGGCATGGCCACGCTGGTGTCACGGGTGGAAACCAGCAACCATGCGGCAAGCTCTTTGGTGCAGTACCTGCAGCAACAGGCCGCCACACAAGACAGCAGCATGCACGCCTTGGTGCAAATGCAGTCTGCACAAACGCAGCTGACCGAACGCCAAGCCCAGCTGGTGGACGCCAGCAACCTCATTGCCCAACAAATTGCGCAGCAAACCCAGTTCATGCAATCGGCGTTTGCCGAGCAAAACCAGCGACTGAGCGGCCAGATGAACGAGCAGCAAGAAATCTGGCGCAACCAGGCCACGCACCAGCAGCACATGCTCGAAGTCCAGCAAAATAACTGGCAAGTGCAACAACAAACCGACAGCCAGGCCCGCCAAAACGAATGGGCCCACTGGGCGCAAATCCAGCAAGCCGGCCTGCAGCAGATGGTGGCCCACCTGCACAGCACCCAGCTGCTGCTCAACCAGTTGGCTGAACAAACGCAGCGCGCCAGTGCCCAACAGCTCGAGAACCAAGCCCAGCAAACCAGCCATCAGCAAAACTTGCTGCAAGCCATCGAGCATGCAGGCACGCGCAGCCAGGACGAAGCGAAAACACGCTCGGAAGTGCTCACCCGCATCGACGCCATGCTGCGTGAGAACCAGTTCCGCAACGAGCAAATTGTTCAGCTGCTGGCGCAAAGCCCCGCCACCACTGGCACTGCCAAGGCCTGAAGACCCCTGCGAGCCAAGACAGCGGCCTGGCCGCTGTGCTGAGCCACGAATAAAAAAATGACCGAAAAAACCATTTCTCCTGCCGATTCCAAATCCGCTGCACCGCGCACCCCTGATGCGCCCGTGCAACTGATCGTTGCCACGCCCTTGAACAACACCACCCAGTTCAAGTTGCCCATCGACGCGCAGCAGGTGCAATCGGTTCAGTCGGTTGACTTGGATCTGGTCATCACCACCGTCACCGGTGAAAAAATCATCCTCCAGCAAGGCGCTTTGCAAGCTGCCGTGCAGCCAGACAGCCAAATCGTGTTCAGCAGTGGCAAAAGCATTTCTGCCGCTGAACAGATCAAAAAAATCGGCATCTTGAAACCGGTCGAGGGCGGCAGCTTTCGCTTGCGCTCGGAAGACGTTTCGCTCTCACAGGCCGACAACGTTTCGGGCAAAGAATTTGGCTTGGGGCAAGACACCAACGACGCCATCAAGCAACTGACCGAAACAGCGCAGCAAATCGAAAAAATGCTGCAAAGCCTGTCTTCGTCCA